>SKKO01000021.1 GCA_007123715.1 Balneolaceae bacterium
AAAAAAACATGATTCACCAATTCTGTAATAATTCATCTGCTGGGTTTTACCTGGAGTATTACTGGTCCTGGCCAGTCTTTTTTTATTGGTAATCTTGTTTATGAGTGACGATTTTCCGACGTTCGACCTCCCTGCAAAACAAAATTCAGGAAGACTCTCCTCCGGACACTGATCTATGGAAGGTGCAGATGTGATAAACCTTGCAGATTGAAAATCCATCAGGCGATTTCGTTTTCTTCCTTCTCTACTCCAAAATGAACAGGAACCGGATAATCTCCTGTAAAGCAGGCTGTACAGTAGGAGTGATTTGACGAATTGGCCTCTTTAACAGCACTCACGAGGCCATTGGGTGAAAGGTAGCGCACACTGTCTACACCAATTTCCCGTGCTATCGTTTCAATGTCTCCATTACATTTGTTAGCAATCAGCTCATCAGGACTCGGAAAATCCATTCCGTAAAAACATGGGTGTGTTATTGGTGGTGAGCTAACCAAAAAATGAACTTCCCTCGGATTCGCCTCACGGATCATCTCCACAAGATGTCTCGAAGTGGTACCCCTCACAATAGAATCATCTACGATAATTACAGAACGTCCTTCCAGTACACCCTTAACCGTATTGAATTTCGTTCTCACTTTTTGTTCCCGTGATTTCTGACCGGGCGAAATAAATGTACGCCCGACATAATGATTTCGGATAAGGCCTATATCGTACTTACATTCATGCCCAAGCTTTTGATTTTCATGAGCATATCCAATAGCGGCAGTATTACTCGAATCGGGTACGGATATCACTATCGGCTTTTTATTATCATATGTGTGGGAAATAACCTGATCGATAGGATGTTCTTTTGCAAGATGCTTACCAAGGTTTCGGCGAATTTTATCCACCATTTCGCCGAAAATCCTGCTGTCGGGCCGGGAAAAGTAAACATATTCAAAAATACACTGGCTGGTTTCAGTGCCGGGTTTTGCATCAAGAAATAAACTTTTTGGTTCATGATTCACAGCAGCTTCACGATCAATGATCAGGACTTCGCCGGGTTCCACATCACGAATAAATTTTGCCCCTATAATGTCGAATGCACAGGTTTCACTGGCAACGGTGTAGGCGCCGTCAATTGTACCCAATGCAAGTGGTCGGAAACCATTCGGATCCCGCACAGCAATTAATTTATCATCCGTTAATATTACCAGGCAATAAGCTCCCTCTATCTGGCTGAGCGCATCCATCACCTGTTGCACCTGATTCTTTTCCCTGCTGTGGGAAATCAGGTGCAGGATCAATTCGGTGTCTGAGGTACTCTGAAATAGAACTCCTTCATCCCTGAATCGCTCCCTGAGAATCCGGGCATTGGAGAGGTTTCCGTTATGGCCTATTGCCAGGTTTCCATTTCGGTAATGCACCCTGAATGGCTGGATATTAGCCGGATTTTTTGCAGCACCTGATGTGGAATAACGATTATGGCCAATTGCTGAACTTCCACGCAACTCTTTTTTAAATATTCGAGGATCATCAAAAACAGATAGCACAAGTCCAAATCCTCTGTGCATCGGCATGATATTCCGGCCTTTTCGTTCATCATAAAACGTACTTACAATTCCGGCAGATTCCTGACCGCGGTGTTGAAGTGCATGTAACCCATAGTAGGTGAGAAGAGCAGCATCGGAATGATTGCAAATTCCGAAAATACCGCAATAATCGTGGGGTTTGTCGATCATTATATGGTTAACAGTTCAAAAGATTTCGGTAAGGCTCAAGATATGGAAAAGCACTGTAAATAACATTTATGAATAAAATGGGATTCAGTTTACTTTTACAGGGTTTCGCTATCCACTTGCATCTTATCATTTAATGGTGATGTTTGTTTGAGAACATGACAGACATTATAATCCTAATATAAAATTTAAGCCGATACCGCTACAAAAATTGATTCAAATTTGGGGCATCATATACAAAATGTGCTGGAATGGACTGCGTCATTACGAGTCTCCGCAAAATATTCAAAGCCCAGGAACGAAGCATCTTTTTTAAGTCGTAAAAAATTTAGTATCAAATCCCTGCTTAAGTAAACAATTACATGAATAAAGACCTATTTCAGGCACATCAAAATAAAAAGCATCTGAAAGAAGCCTGTAAAACTCAAAAACAGCTATCGTTAAAAATTTCCTGATACTATTCTTTTAGCTCTTTCGTATGTTTCATGGATATGAGTAAGTTAAAAGTGATATCATCTTTACAATTTCTATTTCGCATTGTTCTGGGAGGTATGCTCATTTTTGCAGGTATCCTGAAATTGATTGATAATACCACACTCTTTGAATCAGTGGCATACATAATATGGCTGCCGGTATGGGCAAAAAACCTGATTATTAACTATCTGCCGTATATTGAAATTGGCGTTGGAGCTCTGCTGATTTCTTACCTTTTTGATAGCATATCCATTCCTGCCAATACACTTATTTATTTAAGTTTTTTTATTTTCGCTGTTTGGGGAATGGGATCGGGCCTTGAAATGGATTGTGGTTGCTTTGGTGATCTTGACAGTTCATCTTTTATTGGCCAGCTTCTTGGCAGCGAACTCGGCTGGAAAATGACCATCCGGAACGGGATTTTTACAGCGATGTCTGTTTTCCTGTTCTGGAAACCGGCAAAAATCTGAGGGTCACCATATCTTAAACGATTGTATGCCTTTAGCAGAAATCATGCGGGCGCTAATAGGTTACTTCAACATGCTTTTTCGTTATTCTATAGTGCCTTGTCAACGATGAAATGACGGGTAAGTCATGCCATGCTATTTTACTGTATACATGACAATATCTTATTATGAATCGAATTCAGGCTATGAAATTCATCTTAATCGTTTTTTGCGTGATGAAGTCAGGAATCCTATTTCTTGTCACCGCTCAGTAAAACATCTACCTGACTCAATTCTACTGATGTAGTTACATCTGAGCTGAATGTGAAGCCATTTTCTATCAGTTTTAGCCTGCAATTATTCATTGCCGCTGTACGTACCCTGCCAAGGCTCATCTCCTGATCCTTGGAATTAATCCAGAAAAAAACCTGGAGTTCAACATAATCCGGGTTAAAACCTTTGATCGATGCCCCAACTGAAGGGCTTTTTAATACACCTCGTGCTGATTTTGTTGCTTCAAGTAAAAGTTCAATG
>SKKO01000081.1 GCA_007123715.1 Balneolaceae bacterium
CGTTACGCCATTGCGTCGCCGCGCGCCTTATCAAACAAACTCATCATTACCCGCTACCCATCCCGACAAAATTTTCAGTAAGGCTATCAGGAAAAGAAAAACAAGGGGTACCAGCCAATTTCCGGCCAAATCAAACAAACCACCAAATATTACAGGCCCGGTTGCGGCAATCGAATAACCCACAGATTGAGACATGCCCGAAAGTTCATTTGCTGAATTAGAATCCCTGCTTCTGAGTACAATAAACAGAAGTGCAAGCCCGAAACTGCCCCCAAGGCAAAATCCAATCAACGTAACACAAAGCCAGGCTAAAGACAACGAGCCGATCATCAATCCAATAAGCGCGATGAGTTCCGGGATTACAATCACAAAAACAGGTAGCCGCTGTCTTTTTCTGCCGGAGGCCCATGCCGGAATTGCAAATGTACTTAACACACCAACTCCCTGCATCAGGGCGAGCATCCAGCCTGCTTCGGCAGGACTCATATTCCTTTCAATTAAAATTTCAGGGAGCCAGGTTATCAGTGTATAGTAGGTGAGAGACTGCAGGCCGACAAAAACTGCGACCATCCAGGCAAGTTTGGATTGGCCAAGGTGCCTGAGGGATTCCCGGAAACTTTTTCGGGTAATAACCGGGAAATTCTTCTTCATTTGGGGAAGCCATACCAACAGGGCAATAAAAGATGCAATAGCCCAAACTCCAAGTGCCCATCTCCAGCCGAAATCCGCACCTTGAGATAATGGAACACTTATTCCTGAAGCGATGGCTGCACCAAGCCCGAACATTGCGGAATACGTGCCGGTAAGGACCCCTACCTTTTTCGGGAATTGTTTTTTGATGATTCCGGGGAGGAGTACGTTTCCAAGAGCAATACCTGCACCTAAAATTAACGTGCCGAGGAAGAGAGTTGTATGCAGTGGGATCACTCTCATCAGGATACCGCCTGTAAGCAGTAAGAGAGCGACTGACATAGTGCCTTCTGTGCCCAGTTTTCTTGTGAAGAGCGGGGTAAGGACAGAAAATAAACCAAAAGCCAAAACAGGCAGTGTAGTCAGCAGTCCCAGCAGGGTATTTGACAAACCTGTATCCAGCCTTATTTCACCAATCAGGGGACCAACAGATGTAATTGCTGGCCTCAGGTTCAAAGAGATGATTATAATTACGATTAAAAGAAGGAGTTTATTACGTTTCTCAACAGTCATCAGTTCAGGAAATTCAGATAAGCACAAATGTACAAAGTTTCATCAAATCGATTCGTGTTTTGATCCGTTCGGAGAAAACGATTTATTTTCATATTTCATTTGAATTGTTTTCAAAGCTTTCAATCCCTAATTTTCATAATAAAAATTACTCCGAGGAATATTTGGAACAAGTCAAATTAATGACGGAAGAGGATCTGAGCCGCACCTATTTGCGGTTTGCACATCAATTCCTTGAACCGTATGATGATCCTGCTGAACCGGCCGTAATCGGCATGCAGACAAGAGGAGTTTATATGGGCAAGAGAATTCTAAGCATAATCGAGCAGAAATTTAATGCAAAGCCCGATTTTGGGGTTCTTGATGTAACTTTTTTCAGGGATGATTTTCGCACAAAACTTAAAATGCCGGAAGTTAAAGTAACCGAAATACCTTTTGATCTCTACAACCGGGATGTTATTCTTGTAGATGATGTACTTTACACCGGGCGAACAGTGCGCTCTGCCATGGATGCTCTGATGGCTTATGGCCGACCAAGAAGTATCCGGTTTTGCTGCATGATAGACCGCGGACATAGGGAACTGCCCATAAGCGCAGATTATGTTGGGCTGCAGATACCAACTCACGCAGATGAGGAAGTACTTGTCAAAGTGAAAGAACTGGATGGAGAAGATTCCGTTTATGTAATTAAAGGAGGTGGAAAATATGTCTGAATTCCTGCCGAAAGGGTACATCTTCAACCAAAATCACCTGCTTGGGTTATATCATTATTCGGCTGATGACATCCGTTTTGTTCTTGAACAGGCAAAAAACTTCCGTGAAGTGCTGGAACGACCGGTACCGAAAGTTCCGACGCTACGGGATAAAACCATTGTAAACCTGTTTTACGAAAGCAGTACCCGTACCCGCCTGTCGTTTGAATTGGCTCAAAAACGAATGGGGGCCGATGTAGTTAATTTTTCAGCCAGTACGTCCAGTACCCGAAAAGGCGAATCACTGAAAGATACAATTCGGAACATCAACTCCATGAAAATTGATATGGTTGTGGTGAGGCATGAGAGCCCCGGAGTGCCACATTTCCTCACAAAATGTGTAGATGCATCCATAATCAATGGAGGGGATGGTGCGCATGAACATCCAACACAGGCGCTGCTCGATATGTTTACGATGCTCCAGTTATTTCCTGACCTTTCCGGGAAAAATATCGCGATTATCGGGGATATCAGCTACAGCAGGGTAGTTCGTTCGAATATCCTTGGTTTAAAAATGCTTGGGGCAAATGTAACCCTTTGCGGCCCGAAAACATTGATGCCAGCATATGTGAAAGCACTTGGTGTAAATGTGAGCTATAACCTGGATGAAACGCTGGCATGGTGTGATGTTGCTATGGCGTTACGAATCCAGATGGAAAGAATGGGAGCGGTGACCGATCTTTTCCCAAGTTTGAGAGAGTATCATGAATTGTTCGGAATTAAAATGGTACATCTGGATAAATACCCGAAATTTATAGTGATGCATCCTGGCCCGATAAACCGCGGTGTAGAACTTGAAAGTGATGTGGCCGACAGCGACCGAGCTGTTATCCTGAATCAGGTTACCAATGGTCTGGCAGTGAGGATGGCGGTTCTTTACCTTCTCAGCGGGGGAATCCGGGTATAGGTTTTGCTGCCATATCGCGTAAAAATAATCCCTGCAAAGACGATTGCAGAACCAATATATTGCCAGAATTCAAGACTCTCTCCCAGTAAAATGATCCCGAAAAATAGGCCCATCACAGGTACAATATTCTGGTAAGTGGCTGTACGAACGGTACCCACATTTTTTAACCCGTTATTCCAGATAATGTATGCCAGCCCGATGGATAACAGACCGCTGTATAGGGTTCCACCGTAAGCAGCAGCAGATACACTACCCCAATCCGTAGTATGTACAAATGGAATAGCCAATATAAGAAGCGAAAGTGCACCCATGGATGTCATGATTGCAGAAAATTGCAAAGGGGTGTAATTCGTTAGAAAAGGTTTGGAGAAAATGGTAAATAATGCCCAGACAACTGCTGCGATAATCAATAATATATCTCCCCTGAATGAATCTGATCCAAATGAAATCGGTTCTGCTCCAGTCATAATAATGAGGGCCAGCCCGCCAAAACCAAGTATTACCCCGATCGTTTTGAGGCGATTCATGAACTCAATAGAAAAAAGATGAGAAGTCAATGCCACCCAAATAGGAATGGTTCCAAGCAAAATTGCGGCATTTGCCGCAAGACTGAGATTAATACCGAAGATGAAAAGAATTTGGTAGAGAAGGTTTCCGGCGAGGCCCATTCCGATTAACGGAAGCCAGTCTTTTTTGCGAATTTTGAAAAAAGCATTACGGTAAAATACGATGATCCAGATAAATGAAGCGGCCAGCAAAAAACGGATGGCATTAAAACTATAAGGGTCAATTTCCGTTAAACTGGCTTTTACTACCGTAAAATTCAGTGCCCAGATTATAGAAATAAAAAAAAGAGAGAGGTCAGTCCTGAGACTTTTCTTGTTATTAAGCATGGATAAGTATCAAATCGTCAGATTAAATATATAGAGTTTCACAATCTGATTTTCTGATTAAAAAAATTTTTAAAAAAAGCAGTCACAAAAAAATTCAAACAACGTAGGAACGGAATATAAAAGATGATAGTTTATGACTTTCGTTCAGTTATTGACCAACAGTCAGATATATGGAAAAATTATCCCGCAAAGATCGTGAACGTGAAGCAAAGCGTGTCATGATTATTGATGCTGCACTTCAGGTAATGAAGGTTAATGGATTTGAACATTCTACGATGGATGAAATTGCCGAGGTTGCCGAGATCGGCAAAGGGACGTTGTATCTTTACTTTAAGAGCAAAACGTCACTATATCTCGCGATATCTGAAAGGGGTTCACGTCTTCTAAATGAGCAGCTTGGAAAAGTTTTACTACTCGAGCTGCCGGGTATCACATTAATTGAAAAGATGGGATTTACATACCTGAACTTTATTCGTGAGAATCCTCTTTATTTTACTGCTTTTAATTACTTTGAACATATCTTGAATGAAGGCCAAATGACCAATAGCCCGATTATCGAGCAATGTGAAAATCATGCAAAAGAGGCAATGACTTATATCGTGAGGGCACTCCAGATCGGCATGCAGGACGGATCTATAAAAAATTCCTATGACCCAAAAGAACTGGGTATCATAATATGGGGCGCGTCCAAGGGGGTCATGCATATGGCATTTCTTAAAAATCATGCGAACCACATGAAAATACTTGATGACGTTGAGTTCGACCTTCAATCTTTGATCACAGGTTTTATAGAACTACTGGGTAGCGGGATGAAAAATGACTGAAAGTCAGAACATATGTAACAAAAAATAAATACAGCCGTAATATGAGGCTGTCTTCAAAATTACTAAGAAAATAAGAGTCAGAAATTATATGATGATCAAAAAGGCAAAGCTGGTACTGCTCCTGCTCTTGATATTGGTTTGCAACTCTTTTATACAAGAAAGCGGGGCACAAAGCAGGATAAACTCACCTGGCAATGCACAGGAAATAACAATTACCATTGATGAGGCCATACAAATAGCGCTCATCAATAACTATATGATTCGAAGAGGACTTTTGGATGTGGATATGGCCGAATCACAAATCCGGGAAGCATGGGGCACAGTTTATCCGCAACTAAATACAAGTGGCTCATATACCCGTAATCTTAAAACTCCTAATCCTTTTGCAGGTTCCGATGCTGGCGGATTGTTTGAAACACTCGGGGCAATTGAGTGGCTGGCCTATAATGAATTAGCACGAACAGATGAAGACCCGTCAACTCAACCTATCCCACTTGATGAATTTATTGACCGCCAGCGCCAGGGATTTCAGGATGCCGGACTAACTGTGCCTGGATTTGATGGTGGCAATCCATTTGCTGTTGAAAATCAGTTTCAGTTTGGGCTTACTCTTTCACAGACTATTTACAATGGTGCAGCTTTTGCGGCAATCAGGGGTGCAAGGCAGGTTCGTGAATTGAATGAAGACCAGATGGAACTCGACAGGCAGATTGTAACGGATCAGATCAGAATCTCATTTTATTCAGCACTTCTTGCAAAAGAACAGCTCGATGTCTTGCGATCCAGTGTGGAGCGATTAAGTGAAACAGTTGAAGAAACAAAAAAAGCAGTAGAAGCCGGTATGCTATCAAGGTTTGACAGGATTAGTGCCGAAGTTGAACTGGTTAATTTGGAAACGAGCCTGATAGAAGTAGAGAACCAGTCTGAACTTGCCGTAAAAAACCTTGCATTGCAGCTAGGCATTCCAGCCAATACAAAAGTGAAGTTGCGCGGAGAGTTGACATATAACGAAGAACTTAAGCCGGAATTTTTAGATGCGGAACTTTCACATGAACTGGCGATGCAGCAACGTCCGGATCTACGGCAGTCGCAGGGATTAATCGAGTTGCTTAAAGTTCAGGGAGAAATTACAAGATCGGGTTATTTGCCAACTGTAAACGCTTTCGCAAATGCAGCTTATATAGGACAGGTTCCCTCCAACCGGGTACGAATTATGCAGGTAGAAGATGAGGAATTTACCTATACTTCTGAAACCAGAAACTTTTTTGACCGTTCTTACTGGAACCCTGCAGTTGCAGTTGGACTGAACTTTAACTGGAATCTTTTCAGTGGATTCCAAACAAGGTTGCGCTCCGAGCAGAATAAAATTTCAATACGGCAGGCAGAAATTGACCGCGAATTTCAGAAGAATGCTATCTATCTCGAAATCGAACAATCGGTCAGGAATCTTGAGACTGCACTAAAACGCATTTACAGCCAGCAAAGGAATATTGAACAGGCAGAGCTGAACTATGAATTTGCTTTAAGGCGGCTTCAGGAAGGAATAGGCACGCCTCTCCAGGAGCGGCAGGCCTCATCTCTGCTCGACCAAAGCAGGCTTAATTATCTCGCTGCAGTTTATGACTACCTCGTTGCACTCAGTGGTTACGACAGGGCTGTCGGGAAACCAATCTTTCAAGACTTATAAATCATAAAATTCATTTACCATGTTGAACAAAGCGATAAATATAATTTTGGGCATTTTTTTTATGTTTTCAGTTGTTGCCTGCAATGAGGAAGCTCAAAACACTGAAAACAACAATAACGCCCGACTAATGCCGGTGGAAACCGTAACCGTTGTATTGGATTCATTTGATGATTTTATCCGCCTGAGCGGTGTTGTGGAAGCTCTTGAGGATGCAACTGTATCTGCAGAAACTCCGGGAAGAATTCTTTCCATCCGTGACAGGGGAGACAGGTTACAAAGAGGCAATCCGATCGCTCAGCTGGATGACCGGATCATCAGGGCACAGTTTGAAGCTGCAAAAACAGGATTCGAACTTGCTGAGGATACTTTTGTCCGGCTTGAGGCATTGTATGCTGATTCGATCATCAGCACTCAGGATTTCAGAAGTGCACGTGCTCAGAGAGACCAGGCACAGGCGCAGCTGAGCCAAGCCGAAAAACAGCTTCGGGATTCAAGAATTGAGGCACCATTCAGCGGCAGAATTGAAGAAAGAATGGTAAGGGTTGGAGAACTTGTAAATCCCGGCCAGCCTGTTGTACGGCTTGTAAATACCGAACGGGTTAAAATTGTGGCCGGTATCCCTGAACGATATTCCGGAGAAATTACAGAAGGTACAGAAGTGTTGATTTATTTCAGCGCATTAGACCAGGAATCCATGCCGGGAAATGTGAGTTATGCCGGTAATGTGATTGACCCGGATACACGTACGTATATTGTAGAAATAGAACTATCTAACCCGGGCGAACGAATTAAGCCGGATATGGTGGTTGACCTGCACGTGAAGCGGAGTACTCTTGAAAATGCCATTATTATTCCAAGAACAGCAGTTTTGCGGGATGAAGAGGGTGGATTCATTTTTCGTGCTAATGACCAAAACGGGGATAAGTTCGCAGAATTAATTCCGGTAAGAACCGGAATGGCGTCCGGTTCCCTGGTACAGGTTTTAGATGGGGTGCAGGAAGGTGATGAAATCGTGGTTTCAGGGATGAGAACACTCAGTTCCGGGGATCAATTAAATATCCTTCAAAATGAATCTAGCCTTGACAAGGCAATCAGATTGCGCGATTCCGCCCGACCGTAACATTTTGATGATTAAAAATAAGAGACTGAAACCATTTGATAAGCCATCTTTATGAAATTAACTGAAATCACCTTAAAGAATCGAACTGCTATTATTGTTCTTACTGCAATACTGGTAATTGCAGGGGCATTCAGTTACAGTACGATTCCAAAAGAGTCGAATCCGTCTATCGAGATACCCATTTTTATAGTCAGTACCATCTATCCGGGTATTTCTCCAACTGACATGGAAACTCTGGTCACACAACCTATTGAGAGACAGCTTCAGGGAATCAGCGGTGTGAAAGACATCCGGTCAACCACAACCGAAAGTTTCAGCAGTGTGGTTGTGGAATTCGATCTGGATGTGCCATTAGCTGAAGCGTCACAACGTGTTCGCGAACGCGTTGACCTTGCAAGAACTGAACTGCCGACCGATGCTGAAGACCCGTTTATTATAGAGATTGATCTGGATGATTTTCCGATTATGACAATTAATCTCTCAGCTGATTACCCGCTATCCCGGCTCACTGAATTAGCCGAACGTCTTGAAGATGAAATTGAAGCCGTTTCGGGTATCCGTGATGTTGAAGTAATAGGAAACACGGAAAGGGAAGTTCAGGTGAACATAGACCTTGCTGCCCTGAACGGTTATGGAATAGGCTTCGGCCAGTTAATCAATGCCATTCAAAGTCAAAATTTAACCATTCCGGGTGGAACTGTGAATGTTGATATGCTGAGTTACCTGATTCGTGTGAGTGGTGAATTTCAGGATCCTTCAGAAATTGAAAACCTTGTGGTGGCACGCCCTGTAGGTGATGGGCCGAAAGGGCCCGGGCTTGTGTATATGAGAGATGTGGCAGAAGTTGTGTTCGGATTCAAAGAACGTGAAAGTTATGCGAGGCTCAGGGCGTATAAAATAGATGAAAACGGCAAGAAAGTTGATCTTCCTGCCAACCAAATACAGGATAACCAGGTTATAAGCCTGAATATCAAAAAAAGGCCCGGCGTGAATATTCTGGATACGTCACAGGAAGTAAAACGGATTGTTGAAGATTTTACAATGCCACCCGGTACCACTGTAATGATATCAGGAGATGTCAGTGAAAATGTAACCCAGCTTATTTCCGATCTCGAAAACAGTATTATCAGTGGTATGCTGTTTGTGGTGCTTGTTTTGGTATTCTTTCTCGGTGTACGAAATGCAATTCTTGTTGGAACGGCTGTACCGCTTTCAATTTTTGTTGGTTTTATTGTACTTCTGGTTTCAGGACAAACTGTAAACTTCATTATTCTGTTTAGTTTAATTATTGCCCTTGGGCTTCTGGTTGATAATTCCATAGTAGTGGTCGAAAACATTTATCGTTACCGCGAAATGGGTTACGGGCGGTTTGAAGCCGCTAAACTGGGAACCGATGAAGTAGGTTACGCACTGATCGCCGCTACATCCACACTATTGGCTGCATTTATACCGATGACTTTCTGGCCGGGTATTATCGGCCAGTTTATGGGGTACCTGCCCTTGACGCTGATTATTGTTTTAATCTGTTCACTCTTTGTAGCACTTGTTCTTTACCCGGTGCTTACAGCATACCTTGTTAAACTGGATCATGAGAAAACCGAAAAGAAATCTACCTTCTTAAAAGGTACCGGTATAGGGCTGGCACTTTTTTTGGCAGTTGCCATCGGCATGGCCAATTTGACAACCCTGTTTGTCACTATTCTTGCCATCCTTTTCTTCTATCTGTCATTTCGCTTTGTCATAAGTCCGCTTTCTCAAATTTTTACATCCCGTACACTGCCGCGTATCCTGCAATATTATAAGGTTATGCTGCGCACTCTTCTGCAAAGAGACTACAGGCCAAAATATGCGCTGTTCAGAAATACACTTGCACTTGGCAGCCTGGCTCTCGCTTTGTTTTTAGCGGTAGTTGGTGCAATCATAGCTATTTTTTCACCCGCTTCAGGGATTATCTTTATCGTAGCGGGAATTTTGGCAGCAGTAGGGTTTATCATGACCATCATTCATTTTCTGGAAGCCATTTTTAGGGGTGGGAAGATATCTGTGATAACAGGTTTTATTCTGGGATTATTCAATGCACTGATACTTTTTATTGTTTCGTTCACTAAAACGGTAACACTTCCGGTATGGATCGTCTTGCTGTCAATTCCGTTGCTGCTGATTGTTATAGGGACGTTAGGTTTATTTAGGAGATCGGATAATCCGATCATATTAACGGATAATAGGGCATTGCTTCTCAACTCTGTAGTGGCTTCATTATTTGCCATATTTGCTATGTTTAGTTTTGCGCCGACGGGAGTAGAATTCTTTCCTGAAACAGATCCCAACAGAATTGTTGTTGAACTTGAAGGACCGATTGGTATGAATGTGGATGCAACGAACGAAATTGCCCTATTTGCCCAACAGCGTATTTACGATCTTATTGATCGGGACGAGAACGTTAAAGCAAATATTGAGAGTCTGCAGACCAATGTCGGGGTAGCCGGAGACCCATTTTTTGGAGGAGGTGGGCAAAGTCCGGAATTAGCCCGGCTTACATTAAATCTTGTTGATTTTGGTGACAGGGTTGAACCATCCGGCATCACGCTTACAAAAATACGTGAGGTGATTCGGGATATACCGGACGTTATCATTAATATTGGTGGTGAACAGCTGGGGCCGCCAACCGGAGCCCCGGTAAATATCGAAGTTTCAGGGGAAAATTTTGATGAAATTTTACGAATTACCCAGGAAATTACACAGATCCTTGTGGATGCATCGGTTTCACAGACGGTTCCCGGCCTCGTGGATGTAAGAAACAATGTAAGCGGCGGTTTGCCGGAGTACCGGATTCTTGTGGACTACGAAAGTGCGAGCAGATTTGGTCTAAGCATGGCCGATATTGCTCAAACCATCCGCATTGCCAATAATGGCCTTGAAGCAAGTAAATGGCGGGATGGAGAAGATGAATATGATATTGTAGTGAGACTGCGTCCGGAAGACAGACAGGATCTTGAAAGTCTTCGCAACCTGAATATTCGCAATCAAATGGGGGGAACAGTACCTCTTGTATCCGTAGCTTCTTTTGAAGAAGGTTCGGGCCTTGGAAATATCACGCGGCTGAACCTGCGAAGAACAGCAACAATTGTTGGCCAGGCTGCCCCGGGTTTTAGCGGGCCGGAAGTATTGGTAAAAGCACAGGAGGTACTTGCCGAATATCAGCAAAATTTAACACCCGGATACAGTATGGAGTACACCGGGGAAAGTGAAGACCAGGATGAGGCTTTCGGATTTCTTACCACAGCATTAATGGTTGGTTTCGCACTGATATTTTTGATAATGCTTGCAAAATTCAACAGTATTGTCTCTCCGCTCATCATTATGACAGCCGTTGGACTTAGCCTGACAGGTGTGCTTCTTGGAATGATTTTGACACGGACACCATTCGGTTTAATGACCTTTATCGGCGTGATATCATTAGCAGGTATTGTTTGTGTGAACAATATTGTATTGATGGATTATGTGAAGCAGCTTACTGAACAGGGCCTCAGCAAGAGAAATGCAATTATCGAAGCTGGGCTTATCCGTTTCCGGCCGGTACTACTCACAGCTCTTACCACTATTCTTGGACTGGTTCCTCTTACATTTGGAATTAACATTAATTTTGTGGAACTCTTCAGAAACTTTGATCCACAATTCCAGTTTGGAAGTGAGAACACCGCATTTTGGGGGCCAATGGGTATCGCAATCATAAGCGGTTTAACATTTGCAACTTTCCTCACACTTGTTGTAGTACCGGTTCTTTATTCTGCCTATGATTCCGTTTCAAAAAGGCTTTCCAAACTGGCATAACGTAATTTAATCTCTGATAAATAAGACTATTGTCGTGTGAACGATGAAATGACTTCCATGCTATTTTACTGTTCACACGACAATAGTCTTATTTACTGATGAGTTCTATCCAATTTTTAATTATTTTTGCCTGATAACAGAACCTACCAAACCTGCATAAAGAAATCCCGTGATACAGAGACCTCAATCCATCTATCTTTTTCTGGCCACCCTGTTAAACCTGGCAGTATTCTTCACACCAATTTACAGCAGGGCTGTGCAGGATCCGGTTTACTGGATTGGCTTAGGACTTGCAGGTTCACTTACACTGGCTATGATTTTGTCTTTCGTGGCAATATTTCTTTATAAAAACAGGGTATTTCAGTTGAAAGTGGTAAAATTTGCAACATACCTTCAAATTATTGGTTTAGGTGCAGCATTTGGGGTTCTTTTTTCACTAGGCAGCCTCAGGGTTCAACTCTTGAATGATGCCCTTGGCGTACTGCTCATCATCCTGGCTCTTCTGATGTTCTGGCTTGCAGGCAGAGGTGTCAAGAAAGATGAGGAGCTGGTAAAATCGATGGATAGAATCCGGTAATTGCCAGGGATTTGAAAACTATAGCTGAACCTGAAATCCCCCTGCTAAAAGTAATCATATTACTCGCAGCAGGTTTATTGACTTTTGGATTTGCCCCGATTCTGGTTCGTTTTGCTACAGATGTAGAAGCTGTAACCCTGGCTGCGATGAGAACACTTTTCGCAGTAATCATATTGGTTCCGTTCTGGTTTCCAAAAAGAGTGTCTCTACAACAGCTAAAAAAAAATGGGGCCACTCCTTTTTTGCTTATAGCAGCCGGGGTTTCACTTGGGCTGCATTTCACTTTTTGGATTGCTTCGCTGCATTACACATCCGTTGCATCTGCATCCGTTTTGGTAACCATTCACCCGGTTATGCTTATTGTTGCCGAAAGCCTCATCTTTAAAAAGAACTTCAGGCCGATTGTGTGGTTTGGGGTTTTCGTTGCCTTTGGAGGTTCAGTTCTTCTCGGTTTTGCTGATGATACACAGGCAGGTCAGTTCCCAAATGCACTTCTTGGCAATATCCTTGCTATTCTTGCCGCAGTTATTTTTGTGATCTACTTTTTACTTGGCCGCCGTATTCGTCAGCACACTGAATGGATTGATTATGTATTCTATGTTTATTTGTATGCTGCCGTTACTTGTACCATATTGGCATTTATTTGGTCGGGAGGTTTACCATATATCAGTAATATGGCACTTTTAATCGGAATTGCACTTGCAATCGGACCGACCATTATCGGTCATGGGTCAATGAATTATGCAGTGAAATATATCTCTCCTACTCTACTGTCAACACTTGTCTTATCTGAAGCGGTGTTGGCAGCCATCGCTGCGTTTATCATTTTTGGTGAGATTCCTGCTGTACTTTCCATTTTTGCAATGGTAATTATCATGACCGGTGTAGCTCTCAGCTGGACAAGAAGGTTGATAAGAAACGATTCTAAAAACCTGAGTTTGAAGAACAATAAGCCATAGCATCATGAAAATACTGGTTAAAGAAACCCCGTGGTGTCCGCATAGCCTCTGCCTTTTCTGCAGGTGTTGCGGTCAAATGGTATAACATAATGATCCTTTTGGGGAAAGTATGTTAAGACTGTCTTAAATCATCAAGTCGATGATTTTTAATTGAATTCATATCAAAAAGAATATGACAATGAAGCGGTAATATTTCTGGTAAGCCCGTCCAGTGAACTCGCATGTTCCCTGTATGAAGCATCGAATACATTATCCACAAAAACTTTGAACTGCATGGATGGTATCCCCTCAAAAACCGCAACAAGCTGAATATTTACAAAACCATCAGTCCCATATTTGGAAATTCGGTTATCACTGATCTCGTGGGGGGACAGCCTTCTTTGGGGAAAATTATAACGTATCTGCGGGCGAACGATAAGTGCCGGATGAGCCTTAATATTTATATATGCAATACCATTGGCAGGGGGTATTCTGTCTGCCGGTTCCTTTTTTCCATCGGTAACGGTTAATTCTCCCCGGATATAATTAAAATTTAAACCAGCGGTTGCTAAACTATACAGTTCAATTTTTGCCCCCAATTCAATTCCATACAGGTTCATTGAACCTGCATTGGCAGCCTGAACTTCTACATATTCCGTAATATTTTCGGCCCGGTTTCCGATTCTGATAAATGTTCCGGTCCTGTCCACGAT
Organism: Balneolaceae bacterium; assembly: GCA_007123715.1. Lineage (GTDB taxonomy): Bacteria > Bacteroidota > Rhodothermia > Balneolales > Balneolaceae > Rhodohalobacter. Next base: position 13,443 of record SKKO01000081.1, read on the forward strand.
ATTTCCGGTTATTGCCTGCTCGATTTTGTCAAAGTAGTGAAGCCAGAAAAAGTGAGTTTCAAACGTAATGAAGTTCGATTTAAAATGAAATCCGGTATCGATATTTAACGATTTTTCCGGTTCAAGATTTAGGTTCGGAGATTGAAACTGGTCAGATCTTCGAATGCCGATTTCGGCAAGATCTGCGATGTTAGGTGCCCTGAAACCTGAGGATAGATTACCTGTAATATCAAAATAACGATTTAGGGTATAACGGGCACCTGTAGCTGCTGTTAACTGACCGAAAGATTGCCGGGTTGGTTCGAAACCTCTTTGAGTTTCTGTTCCTTCGAATGAGATACGGTTTTGGGAATAAGTATAACGGGCACCATATTCCATCAGGAAATTTCTGCTGATACTATGATCGGCATGTAAGAAGACCCCTGCAGAAAGTATTGCAGAACCATCGGGGTACCTTGATAATCCTGCTGGCCGTCCATCTGTTCGTATGGAACTGTAAATCATTTCATAAGCAAGATCTGAACCCCAGCTTAGTGTTAAGCTTTCGCTTAAAGGGGTAATCAGATCAGCAGAAAAAAGGTATTGGTCGCTTTGATTTCTTTCTCTGGTGGCAATATCGGAGAGAGTAAATTCGCTTTTCTTTTCTGCATGATTGATAGAAAAATGAGGTGGTGACATAAAATCTTTTTCGATTCGATCGTCATTTAAACGATGAAAACCAGCCCTTACCCGTAAACTGCTGAACAGTGAATAATTTCGGCTCAGCTGATAAGTGAGGCTGTGTGCGGAAAAAATCAGAGGGGCCGTATTGGAAATATAACCGCTTCTGGGTGCTGTAGGAACCGGGGAGTTTTCAATATCGTAACCGAGGGTCATTCTGTCGATTCGTGGTGAATCGGGAATACGGCTATAATAGCTTACAAATGAGAAATGGTTTGCTTCATTGATATAAAACCGTCCTGAACCTGTGAACGCGCCAAAATGCATTTCAGCAAGATCCAGCTTATTGGAATATGGAAACCACCTGTTATCTCCGGAAGATTCGGGCATTCGGTAGTACCGGAAACTTCTACGGGTTCCGGTTAATGATAGTGCAAAGCGGCGGTGTTGGTGCCGAATATTTGCCGAGCCGGTTTTCTCTGCCGTACCCCAAAAATTGGATTGCAGTAAAATACTTCCGGATGTGGATGAAGTATCAGATAAAGAAGGAATATCCGGTTTCACATGAACACCACCGGATAGTGCATCACTGCCGTAAAAAACGGAAACAGGACCGCGATAAACACGGATTTCATCAACAGAAAACGGATCAATGGCGGCAAAATATTGGTTTTGTCCCGATCTTGTAAACCCCGGATTAATCCTGAAATCATTAAAAAGATAGAGAACATCCCTTCCTGACCTGCCACGTACATAAACACTGCCCTGGCCAATAGTTGTTTGCTGGATATAGACACCGGGTTCAGCCCTTAGCATTTCTGGTGCAGATGCATGAATGGTCATCAGTAAATCTGATGGTTTTACACTTGTAACCGGAACCGGGCGGGCTTCATGCTCACTGATTTGGATTCGATCTCCAGTAACAAGCAGCCCTTCACTCTCAAAAACTGATTTTTCGAGCGAGATGGTCATACCTTTTTCTTCTATATTCAGAACCCTTTTTATGGTTGTATACCCAACAGAAGAGATCCTGAGGGTTATTGGAAAATCATTGATATTGATTTCAAAATAGCCGTTTTCATCCGTTTGTGTTCCAAAAGTGAAGGCCTCGTCTGATACAGTAGCGCCCACAATTGGTGTGCGATATTGATGATCTACAACAAAACCGGTAACTTGTGCGTTAGATAATGCCGGGCAGATAGGTATCAACAATAAACAAACAATTAATACAACCAGAGTTTTCAAGAGACTTACAAATTCCGTTCGTTAGATGATCTTCAGAACCAAAATAAAAGCTTTAAGGCTTGAGCTTACTCAAAAGGTAACGTTGCTCACAAATATAGATTGTTTTAACGGGCAGCTTTGGTAAACAGGAATGAACCTGTAAAATATGGTATTAACGTACAATCCAATTAATAAGGGCTTATTTGTAGCTCTCATATCTGCAACATTAATCCTTGCCTCTTGTCATAAGAAGTCTGGCAATTATGACCGTTATGGCCGGGATATGCTTCTTACGCAGTATGAACCCGTTGAGAGGGATTTTGCTGATATCAAAAATTCAGGTGTGCTGAGAATGATTACTTACTACAGCTCGAACACCTATTTTCTGAATCAGGGCATTGAAGTGGGCTTTGAGTATGAGTTACTGCGCGAATTTGCGCGCGAAAATGATCTGGTACTCGAAGTTGTCATTGTTGGAGCCGATGAGAATCCGTTTGATTTACTCAATCAGGGTATAGGTGATGTGATTGCCGCCAACTACACGGTAACTCCTGAGCGGCGGCGTGTGGCTAATTTTACCCGACCGTATAACATAGTAGACCAGATGATCGTGTACTCTTCCCGGGAAAGGCGCCGTCCGGCTACACTCGATGAACTTTCCGGTTCTGGTATACCGATTTCTGCACGCCGGAACAGTTCCTATTCTTACAGGCTATTTGATTTGATAGAAGAAGGGTATGATATCAATTTAAACATCCTTTCTGACGGAATGGATACGGAGGCTTCTCTTGTACAAGTTGCCAATGGAAATCTCAGGGCAACTGTAGCAGATGATAATATGTTCCATGCAGCCAACCGGTATATGGATGGGCTCATTCCGGGCCCCGTCATTGCAAAATCCGATACCATTGCGTGGGCTATCAGGAATAATGCTCCCGATCTTGAAACCCGGATGAACCGTTATCTGTATAAACATTTCAGGCTATCGGAAGACAGGGATGAACCACGGCGGTCAACATTTCTTAATATTCTGCGAAGAAAATATTTTGAAGAAAGCAGGCATATGGCAGATTATTACAATCCTGAATGGCAGTATCAATCGATCGGCATTATTTCTCCGTATGATGATATGGTTAAAGCTGTGGCTGAATCTAAGGATCTTGAATGGCTTATGCTCACAGCAATGATTGCCCAGGAGTCAAGCTTTAATCCGTATAGTAAAAGCTGGGCAGGTGCAGTCGGACTTATGCAGATTATGCCGCAATTTGTGGATGTGCCATATGAAGAATTGTATGACCCATTAACAAATATTCAGACAGGGGCTCAAATACTAAAAGATCATCTTGAACATTATGCGTATCTCGATTCCACAAACCAGTGGGCATTTGCCCTTGCTACTTACAATGTAGGGCTTGGCCATATGGCAGATGCAAGAAGGCTTGTTATGGATCGCAACAGAAACCCAAATGAATGGGAAGAGGTATCTGATGCTCTGCTTAAATTGATGCAGCGGCGCTATTATCAGGATGCCAGATTTGGATTTGCAAGAGGTATAGAACCGGTTCGCTATGTGGAGGAAATTTTGAATCGTTACCGAACCTATGAAGCGATTATTGCACTTGCAGAGCAGCAACAGAATGGCGGTTTTACCCAAATATTTACTCCGAGATCGAATCGGAGGCCTTAAGAATCAGAAGGGTGAGATCATCACCCAGTTTATTGCCTGAATAACGTTTAACATCCTCAACAATAGCTTCAAGTATTTCATTTGAGGTTTTATGGCGGTTTTTTCTGATGCACTCTTTCAGGCGTTCAGTCCCGTATTCCTCATCAGTTTCTTCATCCATGGCTTCTTCAACTCCATCAGTATGGCAAACGAGGACATCGTTTGGATTTAACTGGATATCGGCCTGTTCATAGGGCATAATGCTTTCCATGGCTCCAAGGAGTAATCCTCCCTGTGTAAGTGTCTCGAACTCTTCACTCTGGTCGCGTAACAAAAGCGGAGGGTTATGTCCGGCATTAACGTACCTTAACAGCTTATGTGTACTCACATACTTTGCCCAGAAAAAAGTTATGAATTTATCAGGTGGCGTATTTTTAAATATGATCATATTTATCCTGTCTGTTGCTTCCGCAAGAGTGATATCTACGGGAAGCAGCACATGCAACATCGATTGCAGGTTTGCCATTAACAAGGCAGCGGGTACACCTTTGCCGGTTACATCGGCAATTGAAAAAATGGTATTTCCATCAGGAGATTTGGCAATATCAAAATAATCGCCTCCAACCTCCCTGGAAGATATTGTTTTGGCGGCAAGGTCAATCCCCTCAATCTGAGGTATTGGGTCTGGCATTAGCCCCTGTTGTATTGATTTTGCAATAGACAACTCTTCTTCCATCCTTTCTTTGTCGATTCTTTCATCCAAAAAATAAGTTTTCTGAATTGAAATAACGGCAAGATTGGACAGTGATTTGAGAAAGTTGTAATCATTTTCAGTGAACGGAATTTTGTTGGCACGTTCTCCAACTCCAATAACGGCGACTTTCTCATTTTGGAAGGAAACAGATATAAATGATGCAATTTTATTTTTCTGTATCCAGGAATGTTGTTTCAAAAGTTCGCTGTCGGGTATAACAACATCGGATTTAATGGCATCAAAAATCGTTTTTAACTGTTTATCTGTGGGTTTGCCGGAAAGTCCGCTTGCGGCGAGGAGGGAGTAAGAATCCTGGTTTTTATAAATAAGGAAAAAAATCCGGATAAAGAGTTGGCCAAGGAGTGCGAATTTGAAAATGCTTGCAATTTTTTCCCGGTCAACCAAAAAGTTAAATTCTTTGGACAGGTCAAAAAGTGTATTCAGTTCGTGAATTCTTCTGTCGAGATTCCTGTAAGTATTGTTTAATTCATTGAAAAGTTGAGAGTTAACAAGGGCTGATGTTGAAATAATGCACAGAGCTTCCGCAAACTCAAGTTCTTCTTTTCGATAGGGTGTATTATTGGCTTTAGCGGCAAGAAGAAGAAACCCGTGATGATTATTACTTGTTCTCAGGTTAATAAAAATACTTTTTTCCGGTTCACTGATAACTTGTGGGAATTCGGGATGTACAAAATCAGAAGTAAAATAAGAGACATTCTGCTGCTCTTTCCTGGTAATTATTTTATAAAATTGCTGTTCATTCAGGCCATCGAATCCTTTACTTTTTTTCAGGCAATAGCAGTCTTGAGCCGGATCGAAAATAAAGATAGCTGCCTTCGATACCAGAAGCCTGCCCATAATGATGAGCAACAGGCTGTTTATGATGAAGTCAGGATCCCTGGATTCAACCAGCATCCGGCTGGTTTCAAGAACTGTTTTAAGTTCAAATGAAGTTTGTTGGTTATTTTTAGAAGATCTATTCAAAATAGTTAGCCGCGGTTTTTACTCATGTAAAGGATATTATTTCCATTAATATTTTCATAGGTAACCTTATCCATCAGGTTTTTCATAAGGTGTATCCCCATTCCGCCTCTTTTTTTCTTTTTAATTTGTTCCGGCAAATTAGGCTTTTCATATGAATTTGGATTAAAGCCTACTCCCTGATCTGTAAGCATTACAATAACCTGACGGTGTTCAAATTCGAGTTCTATAGTTACCACTTTTGATTTATCAAATTTGTAAGCATGTTTGATGATATTGGTGCATGCTTCATCCACGGCCAGCTTTATATCAGAAATATCCTGATTTGAGAATCCATGATCCCGGGCATGTTTTGATACGAATTCACGCACCTCAGAGAGGTTTTCGGTGGAAGCCGGTATCTTAATTCTATATGTGGCGGCCTTTTCCAATGAATCAGGATAGTTCTTTTAAAAATTTGTTTACAGCAGACTCTTCATCTTCTAAAATATCATACAGTGTTGGAAAGCCGAGAAGGTCGAACACATTGAACACTTTATCATTCATGTTTGTGAGCTTGATATCACCCCCGATACTTCGAACATCTTCGATATAAGCCATAAATACTCCCAAACCTGCACTAGCTATATACTCCAGTTGATGGAAGTTTACGATGATATATGATTTTTTATGACTTATGAGTTGCTTAAGTGCATCTTCTAACTGAGAGGCGGTATGGGCATCGAGTTCACCATGCAGATCTAATACCTCAAGCCCGTTATTGGTGCGATGATCAATTTTAAAATTTTTCATTTATAAATAGAGTTGATTTCAAAAGAAGTAATATATCTAAAATAGAATTAAGAGGAATAGATCAACTTGAAGAATACGGAATTGAGGCGGGCGGGTTTCATAAAAAGAGGGTATCACACCTATCCGATGTGATACCCTGACTATTCATCAAGAGAGACGCTACTTGAGCGCATTGAATATTAGTAAAAAATGAGCGTAAATCCATAATATAAATTCGTCTATTCCATAAAGTAGTTACAATATCAGCATTTTTGTGGATCTAATCGTTTAACTATAGGTAAAAACTAGTAGTGACAAATACTAAAAAAAGTACTTGTAAAATCTTTGAAAATAAAAAAGCCATCATTTTTCAATGATGGCTTATATTTTATAACAGATAAACTAATTTAAGGTTATCTGCGTCTTATTTTTATGTTTCTGAACCAGACATCATCTCCATGGTCTTGAAGAGAAATATATCCTGGTTGATTAATTCCAAAAACATCTTTGTATTCAGCAAACTTGCTGTTTTCAACCATCTGCTCCCAGGCAGGTGTGCCCAGGTGATATTCAACCACAGGAACTCCATTTTGGAAATGCACTACGGTTCCCCGGTAAACTAGTACCTCAGCCTGATTCCATTCACCGGCACCGCGAAAGTTCTGCGGATTGGCGGGAATAAGGTCATAGAGTGCACCGGCTTTCCGGTTGCCATCAACACCCAATAATGCATCTGGGTGGTTTTCATTATCCAGAATTTGCATTTCGGGTGCTGAATGCCAGATAGGCCTGTTTTCGATTTCCTGAGCGAGATAGAAAATACCTGAGTTACCACCTTCGGAAACTTTCCATTCCAGTTTCAGATGGAAATTATGGAATTTTTCATCATAAAGGATGTCACCTCCTTCTCCTCCGGCCTCACCCATTCCGGTACCGACCACTCGAAGTACTCCGTCTTCTATAACCCAGCCGCCATCAGGAAATGAATCCCGGTTATAGTTACGCCAGCCATCGAATGTTTCGCCATCGAAAAGTAATTCCCAGCCCTCATCTAATTCGGCCTGTGTAAGTGTGTTGATGGGGACTTCTTCTTCCACAGCAGCTTCGGGTTGAGCAGCTTCACGGTCATCTGATGCACAAGCCGCTACAAAAAGAGCGGCTGTGAGCATCATGATGGGTATAGTTTTTGTTACAGATGTTTTAAATGTTATTTCGGTTTTCATATATGGTTTTAAGGGTTAATGGATGAACTATGCAGGCATGTTCGGCAGATCCCAGCCGGCACGGTAGTTGGTTTTAATGAGGCTGTTCGCAAACTCACGTGCATTCAATGGATCTGTCAGGTCACGTCTGAATGACGGATGGCCATCCTCGATCGTAAACCCGTCTTCGATGATGATTCGAAGTGATTCGTTCGGGCCGATATTGGTGAACTGCATATTTTCTCCATCCCAGTGGAGTTCTTTATTGAGCGCTTGCAGACGAACAGCAAGCACACCCATTACTACCATTTCATTAAATGGTCCGGACTGATGGAAATTCGATTTAGCTTCTACCCTATTTTCAGGGCTTTCTTTACAAGCTCTAACCCAGTCCATATAGTGATCTGTAGTCACTCTTCTTTCGGTTTTTGCTACATCAGGCACGCGACCTGAGAGTAACCATGGATCAGCGCCGTAGCAGCCACAAATCATGGTATCGTTGGTTCCATGGAAGATAACCGCGCCACCTCTGTGGTTCATGCTTCCGTTATCCGGCCATGCATCAGGCCTATATTTTTGTGCTTCTGTCCAGCCTTCAGGTTTCACAGGCTGCAGGCCGCCATCATACCAGTCAATTTCAACTGCTGGCTGAATTCCAAAGCTTGTTTGTCTTCTTGGATAAACAAGCCGGACTTTCTGAGAAACCGGCGCGCTGTCGCGTAAGAGCATGGATGAACTACCCTGTACCCTTGTCGGGTATCCGAGTTCAAGTGCTTTGAATGGTGCTTCCAGAATATGGCATGCCATATCTCCAAGTGCACCGGTACCGAAATCCCACCATCCCCTGAAATTCCAGGGTGTGTAGATTTCATGGTATGGCCTCATTTGAGCGGGGCCAACAAACAGATCCCAATTCATTGTGTCCGGTACCGGCATCCGTTCTGATGGTGTATTCAAGCCTTGAGGCCAGATCGGGCGGTCTGTGAAGGATTCAATTTTTCGGACTTCACCAATTTCTCCGGCTCTTATCCACTCAACCATAAGGTTCACTCCTTCATCGGAGGAGCCTTGATTACCCATCTGGGTGGCGACTCCATGCTTCTCGGCGAGTTTTGTAAGAAGCCTTGATTCATAAACTGTATGTGTGAGCGGCTTCTCAACATACACGTGCTTGCCTTGCGTCATTGCGTGCGCAGCCATAATAGCGTGAGTATGGTCAGATCCTGCAATGACTACTGCATCAATGTCATTGATCATTTCATCGTACATAACACGCCAGTCCCAGAATTTTCTTGCATTCGGGAAGTAATCAAAACATCTTTGAGCATATCTCCAGTCTACATCAGCCAGAGCTACAATATTTTCCGCCTCCATTTGTCGGAGTACGCCGAAACCGCGTCCGCCTACGCCAATACCGGCAATATTTAATTTATCGCTGGGAGCTTTATGGCCTAGACCACTCACTACTCTACTCGGCACAATAGTGAATCCTAAACCTGCAGAAACGGCTGCAGCTTTGGTTAGGAACTCACGACGGGACAGTCCGCTTTTCTTTTCATTTTTTCCTGATTCATTCATGGTATGGATAATTAGGTTTTGGATTCGTTTTTACGCTTTGTTCTTACAAAAAAAAACCCGGATTCTGACAACTGAAAAAACTGAGCTATGTGAAAGAAGAGCCAGAAGACCCGGATTACATTATTTGTTAGTTCAAAAACTATATATATGATTATATATTAATCTTTTTTTATTGTTACTTCAATTAAAATCGAAGAAGTTAAATCGCTACACCGTATTGAGATTGATTACCTTAAATTCATATGTACCTCATTGATTTACTGTAATTTAGTATATCTTCATGATTCATTAACCGGAAATTATTTTACATCATTTACAATTATCTTGCGAGGAGTATACATGTGAAACTGATTAAAAAAGGAAACAAAAGGGGCCAAAGTTCGATATGAAACAGATATCGGAGATAATATTCTAAAATTAATTATAAAAAAGTTTCAATGATGAAGACATTCTTAACGATCGTTACACTACTTTTGTTTTTGTTGCCGGCTAAAGATCAGGTAAAAGCCCAGTTTGCAATTGGAGCTTCTTATGAAATACGTGATGAATATCCAACAAATGGATTTGGATTAAGGCTGGAAAAAGGATTAATGGGAAAAAACCATCTGTTGGACCTTACTATCCGCGGCCATTTCAGTTATTTTAATGAAACCAATAATCTGAAAATTGGAGAAGGCATATCAATTAGCAGAGATATGGATGTTCATGATTACGGGCTTGCAGCACTTCTTGGGGTTCGTCTTGGGATTGTAAGACCTTACGCTGGTGCTGGTATCGGGCTAGACCGTTTCAAACAAAACACTGAAAGAGATCAGTTTAGTTTTAAAGAAAATAATTTTTACTGGAATGCATTTGGAGGTGCAGAATTTACACTGATACCGGTAATAAGCCCGTTCATTGAATACAGAGCCAGCAGATTCACCGGAACTGAAGATCTGTCGTTCGACAGTGTAAACCGGATAGCATTTGGTATTTACCTTAGGTTTTAAAACAAACTCAGTATTTATGACTGGAAAATTTGAACCAGTTTTTTGACTTGTTAGAATTGTCGGATTCGGGTTAGCAGTCATTTTCTCCTGTCGGAATATCAACGCGATATATGTTGAAGAGTGCGTTATATAGTTCCTTGGGACATCTTACGGGGCAGTTCCAGCGGGCATTTTAAGGTTAAAACGAGCACCCCGCCCCCCATTACCCGTCTCTTGCAACCCCACAAACCAGCACTTAAAAAAAATTCACAAAAAATTAAGACATGAATGTGTGAAATTAATTTTAAAGAAAGAAAAATTTGCTTAGTTTATGTAGACTGAATATAAATAAGGAATGAATGTCTCTTTGATTAAGCTGCCATTTTTATGTTGCTTCAAGTAAAAAATATTGAAAAATCCTTTGAAAAAGATGTACCTGTAGTTCGGAAAACATCTTTTGAAGTGAAAGAAAATGAAATTTTTGCCTTATTGGGTCCAAGCGGCTGCGGTAAAACTACAACATTACGGCTAATTTCAGGGTTTGAGAAACTAGACAAAGGAGAAGTTTTTCTTGAAGATAATTTGCTGTCATCAAAATCAAAACATATCGCTCCCCAAAAAAGAGGCATTGGATTTGTTTTCCAGGACTATGCGTTATTTCCTCACATGTCAGCACTGGATAATGTGGCTTTCGGGCTTACCAAACTGCCCAGATACAAGAGGAAGGTGTTTGCAGAAGAAGTTCTTTGCCGTACAGGTATGGGCGATCATAAACACAAAAGCCCCGCTGAACTATCCGGCGGTCAGCAGCAGCGTGTTGCTCTTGCAAGAGCCATAGCCCCGGAACCAAAACTTGTACTTCTTGATGAACCTTTTTCCAATCTTGATGCCATGCTGCGGGACACCACCAGAAAAGAGGTAAGGGCGATTTTAAAGAAAGCGGGAATGAGTGCAATTCTGGTAACACACGACCAGGAAGAAGCCCTCTCTTTTGCCGATCGTATTGCAGTAATGAATGACGGTCGAATCGAACAAATTGGCACACCCGAGGAGGTTTACTACAAACCAAGAACCAAATTTGTAGCACAGTTCCTTGGCAGAACCAATCTTTTTGAGGCAAATGTGGAAGATTCTGATATGATCTTTACACAAATCGGCTGCCTGAAATTAAACTGCAGGGCTAAAGGACAGATTACCTGTTCCATCAGGCCGGAGCATCTTACCATTGAGAAAGCAAACGGCCAAACACTTGGCTGTACCCGAGGCATAGTTGTAGCAAGAGAGTTCAAGGGGCACGATATCACCTATCATGTAGACTGCAAGGGCGAACGGTTTATTGTTCATACAGATAACCGAATACTTTTCGAAAAAAATGACGAGGTAGTTCTCAAGGCCATCGAACCCGCCGTTGTCCTGGAAAATGTAAACTAATATTGAATTCGTTGTTTCTGAAACAACTTGTTTTTAAGAGAGGTTGAAACGAAAAGAGTAATTCCATCGTAGAACTAAAGTCATAATCCATTACATGGCCTTTGTTCATCTCACATGCTATTATCAATTTTTTTTGCATTTGCATACTTAGTTACAGGCATTGATATAAACACAACTGAACTATCAGGGAACGTTTATGATGCGGAATCCGGAGAAAAACTACCATCTGCCACCATTTTGATTGAAGGGAGTTACCGGGGTACTATAACGAATAATGATGGATATTTTTCTTTAACCGCTGACGAACTTCCGGTTGTAATTTTAATCCGGTTTATCGGATATCAAAGCCGGCAGATAACCGTAGATGAAAATTCCAATTTTCCACTCGAAATCGCCATGGAACGCTCTGTAACCGAGATGGAAGAAATTGTGGTGACCGGGAAAGATCCCGGCCTGTCCATAATGGAACTGGTGATTGAACGAAAAAAATTGTGGCGTGCAAATCTGCAAACGTATCGTGTGGATGCATACACCCGCCAGACACTCAGCAATGATACTTCTATCGTTTCTATTACCGAAAGCAGTTCAATTGCTTTTTGGGATAAAGAGCGTGGCAGCAGGGAAGTTCAATTGTCCCGCAAACAAACCTCAAATCTGACCGATAATCAGAATTTTGCAGGGGTTCGTTACCTTCCGAATTTTTATGACGATAATATTGAAATAGCCGGGTATAATTTAATGGGCATAACCCATCCCGATGCTCTTAAGTATTATCACTTCCGGCTGCTTGAAACCCGGCAGATGGACGGTAAACCGTTGTATAAAATCGAAGTAACACCCAGGCGCATCAGGCAACCGCTCTTTGAAGGTACAGCATGGGTTCTTGGTCGTGATTATGCATTACTCGAAGTGGATTTAAAGCCAAATGATGTTGTAGGTTTTCCGCCACCCATCCAGGATTTTAACCTTGCCTACAAACAGCAATTCAGTAATTATGGCGGTGAATATTGGCTGCCGGTAGATATGCGGATTGAAGGACTGATCCGGATTGGAATGGTGGGATTGCGTTTCCCCGCCATATATTTCAGCCAGGCGTCCCGGTTGTCAGACTACCGGATCAACGTGGAACTTCCTGATTCTGTCTACCAGTCCAGTGAATGGCTGACTCGTGCAGATACGCTTACTGTGGATGATAGCCAAATGGAGATAGAGCCAATTCCCCTGACCCTTGAAGAGACTCTTGCTTATGAAACCATCGACAGCACCAAAACACTTGAAGAGGCGTTTAAGCCGGAAGGATTTTTAGCCCGGATGGCATCAGCGTCTGATGAACGGGAAGGTTCCGGGAATTTTTTGAATTTTGGCGGGGTCATTCCGGATGGTATTTCACTCAGAGGAAGGTTCAACAGAATGGACGGATACCACCTTGGCCTGAATTTTGACCGAAGGTTTAATACCGGACGGTTGCGGCTGGAGGGTTTTGGAGGGTACAGTTTTCACAGTAATTTATGGGATTATGGTGGTACAGCCAATGTAAGAATTGCTTCCATTGGCCGTGCAAGGGTCAATGGATTTACAGGTTATGAAAATACAACGTCTACAAGATATCCATCACAATTTTATACCACCGGGATGAATAGTATGGCGACGGTTCTGGGAGGTGATGATTATTTCGACTATTTCCGAAATGAACGGATCTTTGCCGGTTTAGAAACGCGCAGAATATTACCGGGATTGAATCTATCGGTTACCGCCAACCGGGAATATCATGATAATTTTAACCCGGGAAATGAATTTGATCACAGCTGGTTCGGATGGCATAAAATGAGACGCACAAACAAAGAGATAGCTGAAGGAACCTTACAATCGATCGGTTTTGAGATTGGATATAATGTTACATCAAATGATTTTGGTTTTACCGGTAACCGGCAGATCATTATAGGCGCGGAAATCAGTGACAATTCCATTGGGAGTGATTTCGATTTTGCAAAGTTTACATTTCGGTTCGACTGGAATCTGCAAACATTCTATAAACGCCGCCTGTTTGCCAACACACTTGATTTTCATTTTTCCGGGGGCACATCTGCCGGTCACTTGCCAATGCAACGTTTTGGGGCAATCGATGGTTCGCTGAATTACTTCACCCCATTTGGCACTCTCAAAACGCGTCGTTTTATTCCTTATGAAGGTTCAGGCTACTGGCTGGCGGCAGCCGAGCATAATTTCAGGACCATTCCATTTGAACTGCTGGGTCTGCGGCCACTCGTGGAACGAGGGTGGGGTATCATTATTTTTGGAGGGGCAGGTTACACCGCTGCGGGTAGCAGCTATCCGGAGAATTTAATGGTTACGGATGGAATTCATAGTGAAGTTGGAATTAGCCTGAATAGTGTATTTGGCATTCTTCGGATTGATTTAGCCAGGCGATTAGACGCTCCCGGTACTTTTATCGGAATAAGTGTCCCAAGATACTTCTGAAAGAAATGGCCTAATCTGTAACCCGGTTAAAACTCATGGTTTTCAGCATCCAGTCGGGCAGCGGTTTTTGATGTTTTCTCTTTTTGAGGTTAATATACCAGCCGATCTTTTTGAGGATGGGCAGTTTATGAGCCTGAACAAATTCAATCAAAGTACCATCGGGGTCTTCAATATAGGAAAAGCGCCCGGCGGCTTCCCCCATATCAAACGTCGAAGCACTATCTACTGTAAACTGATAACCAAGATTCTGACACTTCTCTTTTAATGTGTCCATGTCATTAACATCGAAGCAAATATGAATAAAGCCCGGATCGCCCCAATAACGCTCAGAATAAATTTTTTGTGGTTCACGATCCAAAGCCTGTATTAACTCGATATCTATATGCCCAAAAAGACGGCTGAATGCACCTTCATCAAGCTGTTTTTTTCGCAGCAACAATCTCCGGAACTGATACTTTTCATGCAAATCATCAAATTGCCCCGTTTCATCATAAACGATTGTCTCGAATCCGAGTGCAATTTTGTAAAGTGGCAGAACCGTGTCAATATTACTAACGCCTATCACGCCGCCGCAAACTCCGCCCGTAGTATGTTTACCATACTGGAACCAGCTGTTACCTTTAACTAGCTGGAACCTGTTGCCTAAAGGATCTTTAATCCAGCAGCATATTTCACCGTTAGGTAGTTTCTGCGTAATAAGCGGATTGCCATCCTGGCGATTGTTGATGGAGTCTACCGCTTTTTTTACATCAAGGCATTTAATTTTGACGGCATTGATTCCCAAATCCCCCAATATAAGGGGTGAAGTACTGTGAACCGGTTCTCTGCTTTTAAATTGCCAGATTTCAAATCCACCTCCGCCGCTCATATTTAGGGCTAGAACAGCCCTTCGGGTATGTACCTGGTTACCCGTATAACGGGCCATAAGAGTTGCGTCTGCCACATCATCAAAAACGGGCACATCTGTCCCAAATATGGATCTATACCATTTCCAGGCAGTATCAATATCAGTAACGCCGATCCCAACTTGCTGAATACCGGTAACAATTTGTGGCACGATGTAAAAATTTGTGAGTGGTTAAATCGAAACTTAAGAAAACAAGAGCAATATTTACCAAGAAATGAATCACTTTCTTAAAAGATTATTGAACTGTTTTCACTTTGTTGTTTGGGTTGATTCATTAATTTTTGAGTGTAAAGCTCTTCAACGTCCTTCAGAGTGTTTACATCAGCCGGCCCTAAGTCCCATCGAATGGAACGAAAACGCGGCAATCTGAGGGTGTAACCGGCCTTGGTTCTATTATTTAACTGGATATCATCAAATTCAATTTCCACCACCAGTTTTGGAAGAAGGCCAAGTGTGGGGCCATAGCGTTCAACAGTCAGTTCTTTAATTTTACGGTTCATCATTTTTAATTCCTCGTCAGTGTAGCCGCCATATGCTTTACCGATCGGGATAAACTCTTCTTCATAACGCTCATCGTCCTTGACGGAAATTCCAAGTGTAAAATCGGAATAGGTACCTCCCCGTTTGCCGCTGCCGGCATGGGCGTACATGATAACTGTATCAAGAGATCCACCCGGTTTTTTTACTTTTAACCAAGATTTACGCCGCTGGCCATATTCATATGGGCTGTTTTTTAGTTTCAGCATCAAACCTTCGTTTCCATGATCCAATGCCCGTTGAAATAAAAATTCCAAATCGTCCGGGTTTTCGATACTCATCTGGTTTGTAACAGGAAGATTATATTGTGCGGTAATCTGCTCAAGCAGGTTCCGGCGTTTTTCTAGACTAAAATCAAAAATCGGTTCACCCCTGGCAAAAACAAGATCATAACAAATATAAAGCACCGGATACAGTTGAAGAATTTTCCTGCCTGGTTTTTTAATTCCCATCCTTTTTTGCAGCATCTGAAAGGATAGAATGGTATCATTTTTATAAACACAGATTTCACCGTCGAAAACTGTTGGAGGCATTTCGCGGGCTTTGAAAAAATCTACAATATCTGGAAAAGAGTGAGTAACGTCATTTAAATCGCGTGAGAAAATTTTGATTGTTTCTCCATCCACATGTACCTGAGCACGCATTCCGTCAAACTTTTCTTCGGCCACGTATTCTTCCAGATTCTCTATGGATCGGCTTTCTATGGGAGATGCAAGCATAAAAGAAAGAGGATGAAAAAGCTGAAACCGCGCCTCATTTAGCCGGTTTTCTTTGGCAAGAATGGCCGTTTGTCCAAGGCTTCCGGTAATCATGTGAGTATATCGTACCTCTTCACGGATCTTGCCAAAGGCCTCAGCAATGGATGCCACTACACTACGGGTTTCAAAACCGATCCGCAGCGAACCCTGACCCAGCATACGGATAAAAAATTTTATTTCAACGGGGGTCATTTTTTTCCATGTTTCCCATAAAATGGCTTCTTTTCCCGCCCGCGTTCCTGCTTGAAACAGTTGTTCAAAAATATCACGTACATCTGTTAACAAGAGTTCCTGTGGTTCTCTTTGATTAATGGCTTCCGGAATATTTTCCATGAGCCGTTCGATGGTTTCAGAACTGCTGCCCGTAGCCGTGCGGCATGGTTTGAATACACGGTCATAATCAATGTTACAAAATGATGCCGCCGCCAGGCCGCTGGTACGGCTTCCAACAGATGCTTTTTTTCCGGAGATCTCCTCAAAAGCACCTTCTCCGATAAATTGGGCAGCCAGAAAAAGTTCATCATTGTTTTTAAACTTACTCAGACATTCCGATAAAGCCGTGATTTTAGAATTCGTGCTTCGGGTTTCGCGAATATTCTGAAGAACAAGGCAATACTCCCTGAAGGTTACTTTTTTCATCAATCCGTTATTCTTCAGCTTCCGGTTCAAGGTTCAGGTACGTGCTGTTGATCCCTTCCTTTTCTAGATAGTATTCCACAACGGCAGGATTCGGCGTATGCGTGATGTAAACTTGATGTGGGTTCATTTGCTTGCAAAAACGGATCAGCTCAAAAAAATCAAGATGATCGGAGATGGGAATTAATTTGTCAACGGTAAGCTGGGTGCGTCGCGATTCATTTGCAGCCCAGCCGGAGCAGTATGCAATCCGTGTTTTGGAGAGATTTGATGCAAAACCGTTGCCTATGGCTGAAGAAGGTGCGACAAGGATTTTGCCTTCACATGTGTCACGATTATAAACGGTATAGTTACCCAAGTCGATTCCATAATTTTCATATACATCACATAACTTAAAACCGGCACCATGAATCATCATCGGGTGGCCAAGCGGGGCAAGAATGTGCAACAATTCCTGGCCCTTCCCAAGATTATAACCGAGAAATATTGGAGTATAGCCATCATTCAGAGAGTTCAGGGCAAAATTACTGATTTCCTCTGCAAGCTCATCCTGTGATTTCCATTTGTAGATAGGCAGGGCAAAAGTTGCCTCAGTAATGAGTATATCGGCCTGTTTCGGCGCACCGAAACCCTCGGTTGCTGGTGAGGGCGGAATGCGGTAGTCTCCGGTATAGAGCAACGTTCCGGAATCAGATTCAACAAAAATCATGGCTGAACCAAGTATATGGCCGGCAGGGTACAGGGTTACGGAACAATAGTCTGTTTCAAATACCTTGTAAAAGGGAAGGGCAGAGCCTTTACCGGTAAAACCACGGCGAGTCATAAAATCAAGTGTAGGCTGAGTGGCCATAATATTAGCCTGCCGGTTTCGCGGCATATGATCGGCATGGGCATGGCTTACAAACACAGCCTCCGCCGCGGGATGATACCCATCCATGCTGATCCTGAGATCAGGAAAATAAAGCCCGTGATAACCTGTTTTTTGGATTTTCATATGTTACTTCTATTTAATCTTTCCAATTTACAGTAACGTAGGCCGGACAGCGCCGAAGGCATCCCGTTGGGGCTTGTCCGGCATGGGAAAGGCTTTGATGCCACACGAAAACTTTCCATCGATTTCACTTCTAAATTTCGGCACTTTTATCAAATCGCTTGTGTTCGTTCCAGCAGCAGGTAACAGAGCATGAATAAAACCACTCCGATTATGATCATGTTTGCAGCCACATAACGGATTTTTTTTGACAGCTCATCACCGGCATGGATAATGGTTTTTGATGCCTGTGGCCATAAAACCAACAGCTGGCCTGCCATGAATATGATAAATAAACTCCATACAGAAAAGATAAGTTCGATCCAGGAGAATGGAATAAAAGAGAGAATGAGGCCGGGGATGGTAAACAGAAGCAGGTATTTCAGGACACTTCTCCACACTTTCGGCGGTTTTTTTTCAGCGGCAGATTCAATCAGGAATTGCCGGATAGAATCCGTTTTGATGAACAGAAAAATTCCATAGCTGATCAGCAGGGATCCCAGTGAGAGATAGTAGGCGGTAAACCATTGTGTTGAAAAATTTTCCATTATAATTATAGACTTTATTCGATCAGTATTCTGTTATTTGTAATGTTTTCAATTAGCACTAAGGTTTATCCTGTACGTCAGGGTAGTTCAGACCCGGTTTTTTTGGAAATATAATCGAGAGTATCACAGAAACCGTCAAGGTAGCAAGAATGATGAAAAGTGTGGTGGTGGTCGGGATTTGATAAATACCCTC
>SKKO01000208.1 GCA_007123715.1 Balneolaceae bacterium
AAAGCACCGCCGCTACTCATCCCGGCAAAAATTCCTTCCTCTTTAGCCATACGCCGTGCCATTATGGTTGCTTCATCCTGGCTTACATCTGTAATACGATCCACACGATTTGGTTCAAAAATAGCGGGCAAAAAATCTGGTGACCAGCGCCTAATGCCCGGAATCGATGAACCATCTGTTGGCTGGGTTCCAATAATCTGAATCTTTGAATTTTTACTTTTTAAATATCTTGAAACACCCATAATAGTACCGGTAGTTCCCATTGCAGAAACAAAATGGGTAACTTTCCCCCCTGTATCACGCCAGATTTCCGGCCCGGTGGTTCGTTCATGCATTCTATAATTATCGGGATTGGAAAACTGGTTAAGAATATAATATCCCTCATTGGCAGCCATTTCTTCAGCCAAAGTCCGGGAATATTCAATCGTTTTTTCAGCCGGTGTCAGTATCAGCTTCGACCCGTATGCCTTCATCGATTTGATTCTCTCTTCGGTCGCGCCCTCAGGCATTATCAGTGTAAGGTCAAGCTGCTTGTAAGCGGCGATCATGGCCAGTGCAATTCCGGTATTCCCACTTGTTGCTTCAACAAGTTTGTCTCCCGGCTTGATCTCACCGCGTTCAAGTGCACCGGATATCATACCTAATGCAGGGCGGTCTTTTACACTTCCTCCGGGATTTTGCCCTTCGAGTTTACAATAAATCTCTACATTTTTGTTGTTATGTATATGTTCAATCTTTACAAGAGGCGTATTGCCGATAAGGTCTTCTAGTTTCATAAAAGCTCTGTTTCTCTACTTAAATGTAATGGTATCGATATCACCGTAAGCATTCGTCATTTTTGCCTGGTAGTAAATTTTTGAACCTGCCGGTACACTTTGCGTTAACCAGACATTCCCGCCGATTATGCTGTTTTCACCTATTTCCGTTTGCCCGCCAAGAATGGTTGCATTGGCATAAATCACCACATTATCCCTGATGGTGGGATGGCGTTTTATTTTAGCATCTTCTTTCTTCACGCTCAGGGCGCCAAGTGTCACTCCCTGATATATCTTCACATGTGAACCGATTTCTGTAGTTTCACCAATCACGATTCCGGTACCGTGATCGATGCAAAAATGCTGACCAATCCTCGCTCCGGGGTGAATGTCGATTCCCGTTCTGCGATGTGCATTTTCTGAAATAATACGCGGGATAATCCTGATTCCAAGTTTCAGCAAGTAATGAGCCACCCTGTATGATGCAATAGCATAAAATCCGGGATAACTGCGTATAATCTCACTTCTGCTCTTGGCGGCGGGATCACCCATAAACATCGCGTCAATATCTTCGAGCAGAAGTGCACGGATTGCGGGAAGTTCATCAAAAACCGCATCTATGATTCCCGGATCACGACTTCTCATACACTCAGTATTTTTATCAAAAATAATACGGAGGTCAGACCGAAGCGTATTGATTTTTCGGTTGACTGCCTGTTCGTTCGTTACCCGTGTTTCTGCAAACTCCGGAAAAAGTAGTCCCAGCAACTCAACGAAAAATTTCACTGCCTTCTTCGGCGGCGGACATTTAGATGCTTCGCGGTGGGCTTTGGCAAGTTCAGTGATAAAATTTTCCTGATTTCTCAATGGGTGTGCTTTAAGATTCTACAGTTTAGGCCGGAAATTTAATAATGATATTTCGATTTTCCCTAATGTAAACATGATTGTATTGCCTCTGCGTTCTGAAGATGTAAAACTTTGATTCATATTCATTCGCCGATTTCACACAGCACAGTATGGCATAGCGTAAGTATCGTCAGAATCATCAAATTTTTCAGTGGTTTTATTACAGTATCATGAACAGGGAAAACAACACTGCCCACAGATTTTTGTTACGGTGTATCAACAATCTGCTTCAGAAATAATCGTCTATGCTTTACAAATCCAGATTTAGGGCAAGGTTTCACTTACCGATACAAAATCGTGAAAAAATTGAATCCAGCAAATCCTCTGTGGTAATCTCTCCCGTAATGGTGCCCAGCTCTTTAAGGGCGGCGCGCAGGTCGATTGACAGGAAATCGCCCGTCAAACCCTGATCGAGTGCAGAAATCGCATGTTTAATATTTATTCTTGCTTTTTGTAGGGCATCGCGGTGGCGGGACGATGTAACCAGCAGGCTTGAAGCGTCGTAATCTTTGTTATCCAGGGCACGTTGTTTCATCGCTTTTTTGAGAGCTCCGATATTTTCACCTTTGAGGGCAGAGATTTTAAGGTCGAACCTAATCCGTTCATTCGTTTTTTGATGACTGATACCGTGCACGTCCAAATGGTTCACGATATCTTCGCCGCTATCCGGTGTACGAAGATCAAGCTTGGTGCCTACCAGCAGGAAAGGCGTTTCTCCGACACGTTTTTGGAAACCGGCAATCTCTGCACATTCAGCCTCAACAAGCGGCCTGGACAGGTCTTTCAGATAGACTACGAGATCTGCACTTTCGAAAGCTTTTTGTGAACGCTTCACACCCTCGGCTTCAATCAAATCATCCGTTTCGCGAAGCCCGGCCGTATCGATCAGTTTGAAGAGCAATCCTTCATAGCTCCAATCGGCATCGATGGTATCCCGTGTAGTGCCGGCGATATGGGTAACAATAGCCCGGTCTGTACCCACCAGGGTATTGAGTAGTGTGGATTTACCGGCATTAGGCCGGCCGATAAAAACAGTTTTGACGCCGTCTTTAACAAGACGGCCGGTTTCATACGTATCCAGCAAACCGGCAATTTCCCGGTTGAGGCTGATAAGCAGCTCTCTTAGCTGCTCTTTGTTGGCAAATTCCACGTCTTCTTCAATAAAATCGAGCTCCAGTTCCACCATGGCTGTCGCATCGATAATTTGTTGCCGGAACGTTCGGATGTGCTCTCCAAGCCTGCCTTCAAGCTGTTGGTGGGCCGCATCCACCGCTTTCATGCTTTTTGCATGGATGAGGTCAGCCACCGCTTCGGCCTGACTCAATTCCAGTTTCCCGTTCAAAAAAGCACGCTGGGTAAACTCGCCCGGTTCAGCAGAACGGATACCCATTTCCAGAATGGTCTCGAGAACTGTCTGGGTAACCAGTACACCACCGTGACATGAGATCTCGACCGTATCTTCACCTGTATATGATTTCGGGGAACGGAATACAGTTGCAAGCACCTCGTCCACCACACGACCATCCTTTTTCACTATCCTGCCGAAATGCACCGTATGTGAACCGGCTTCCTCAAGATTTTTACCCCTGAAACAATCACGTACTTTTTGGATTGCGTCTTTTCCGGAAACGCGGATTACTGCTAATCCCCCTTCCCCAATAGGTGTGGCTATTGCAGCTATGGACGGATGCTGGCTGATGTTATTCATAATAAAACCTATTTTTAACAGGATATCAAAATACTGTATTTGGATGCAGATTCCGCACTGAAATGAATGAGTATCACGCAAACCAAACTACTATTTCCATTTGAACAATTTCTTGATTCTGATTCACTCTTTAAACTGCTAATTAAATCCGATGAGAATCAAAACAACGTTCCTGAAAAGTGCGTTTTTCTGGCTTACACTCTTTTTTGGACTTGTAGCAGCTCCGCTGGGGCTTGCGCTTGTTGGCCATCAGGAAAAGAGCCACGGTTTTATGATTGAATTTGGAGCAGGGCTCGGGTTTGCAGGCCTTGCTATGATGGGGCTCCAATTCCTTCTTACGGCTAGGTACAGAAAAATGGGTTATCCATTCGGTATGGACGAATTATTACAAATTCATGGACATGCCGGATACTTTGCATGTAGGTTTCTACATATCCGATCCCTGGCAGCAGGTTACATGGATTGGTTTTTCTGTGATTGCCATGGGTTTGCCCGTTTACAACCGGGCCTGGAGACCATGGCAGATGAGTAAAACACCTTATGAAGTTAGTCCTGTGACAAAAGAGGCAGAAGAGATTTTGATAGTAGCTGTGGTACTATTCGCGCTGCGATAATTTTTATACATGTCCCTGCGCCAGCATGGCATCAGCTACTTTTATGAAACCGGCAATGTTAGCGCCCTTCATGTAATTCAGGTCATCTCCATTCTCCCCGAATTTAACACACTTTTCGTGTATGGACTTCATCACTTCAAGAAGCTTATTGTCAACTTCTTCATAAGTCCATGAAAGTCTCCTTGCATTTTGAGACATCTCCATACCGGAAACGGCCACACCTCCTGCATTGGAAGCTTTTCCTGGTGCGTACAGTATCCGTGATTTTTGAAATAACTTTATGGCAGCATCCGTACAAGGCATGTTGGCCCCTTCGGCTACACACATCACTCCATTTTCTATCAGATTTTCTGCATCTGTTTCATTCAGTTCATTTTGTGTGGCACATGGCAGCGCAATATCACATTTCAATTCCCACGGTTTCCCTTCGCTGTAGTCACAGCCAAATTCATCAGCATATTGTTTAATGCGATTATTCCGTTCTTTTTTCAGCTCTTTAATAAAATCCAGTTTCTTCGTGTTAATACCATCTCTATCATAAATAAAACCATTTGAATCAGACATAGATATAACCTTTACACCCTTTGCTATTGCTTTTTCGCAAGCATATTGTGCAACATTTCCAGAACCGGAGATAACCGCTGATTTCCCATCCATTGAATGCTCGTGATGGTTTAACATTTCTTCAACGAAATAAAGCAACCCAAAGCCGGTTGCCTGCGGGCGGACAGTGGATCCACCATACTCAACCCCTTTTCCAGTGATTACACCGGTAAAACGTGAGGTTAACCGTTTATACTGTCCGTATATGTATCCAATTTCTTTTTCACCAACCCCTATATCCCCGGCCGGAATATCCTTTTCACTGGAAATATGACGATACAATTCTGAAACAAAACTCTGACAAAATCGCATTACTTCTGCATCCGTTTTCCCTTTCGGATCAAAATCGGAGCCGCCTTTGCCTGCACCAAGATTTAATCCGGTAAGTGAGTTCTTGAATATTTGTTCGAATGCGAGAAACTTGATGATACTAAGATTTACGGATGGGTGAAATCGGAGGCCTCCCTTGTATGGGCCAAGAGCACTATTGAATTGAACACGAAAACCGCGATTAACCCGGTAGTTTCCTTCATGATCTTCCCATGGAACCCTGAACATGATAACTCTTTCCGGTTCTATGATCCGTTCAATTAACCCGATATTCTCATATTTTTCATTCGTACGAATAAATGGAATGATCGATTCCATTACTTCATGAACGGCCTGTTTGAAGGAAGTCTGTCCGGGGTCTCGTTGTTCAATAAAATCCAGAATTGCATCAAGAGTTAATTCTTTTAAGCGTATATCAGACATGTTATTTTTTAAATCTATGAGGTTCTTCTTATGCTTCTTGTTTTTATCCATTCTATACGAGCAGATCATTTCTTTTAACTTCTGATAATAAATGGTAAAAAAGGCCGGGAAGTCTTTTATGCAGACAGATATGGGGCTGGTTCGTGTCAACAGTAAAATAGCATGGGAGTCATCCCCCATCATTTCTATGTTGACATGACACTATGTTAAATCAATGCCTCTAATATCAGGTGGATACAGTTCATGAATACAGCAATGATCTGTTTGCCAGAGAGGAAGATACGGTATTTTATATCTTAAAATCTAAAAATTAATCTCTGTGAGAAGTTCATTCTCCATTTAACCGGCGTTCTTTGGCCAGCCTTTTTTTGCCAAACAGGATTTTTTCAATTTCAACAAGTATAAATACGGCAATACCACTCACCAGCGGGAATATCCAGTAAGATAATTCAATCGGGTATGTACCGAACCATTCATGCATAAACGGCGCGTAGGTAAAAATCATTTGAAAAACGATCAGTGCAGCGGCAGCAATAAACGCATATTTATTTGTAAAAAAGTCTTTACCGATTGCCACATCATACATCTTGCGACAGTTAAAAAGGTAGAAAAGCTGCCCCGCCACAAGTGTGTTAACAGCAATGGTACGCGACGTTTCAATTTCGTAACCATTGTCCATAAGCCAGTAATAAAGGGTGAGCGTTATTCCGCCAATCAGTATGGAAACGAATACTACACGCCACAGAAAATAGGCACCTAAAATGGGTGCGCCTGATTTTCTGGGTGGCCGGCTCATGACTCCTTTTTCGGTTGGCTCGAATGATAAGGCCAATGCCAGCGTGACCGCCGTTACCATGTTCACCCATAAAATTTGTACCGGGGTAATGGGCATTACAATTCCCATAACTAAGGCAGCCATAATCACCAGCGATTCGGCTCCGTTAGTGGGCAGGATAAAAAGGATGGCTTTACGAAGATTGTCATAAATGGTACGCCCCTCTTCCACAGCACTGGCAATGGATGCAAAATTGTCGTCGGCCAGAACCATTTCCGACGCTTCCTTGGTCACCTCGGTTCCCTTTATTCCCATAGCGATTCCAACATCTGCGCGTTTTAGTGCCGGGGCATCGTTAACCCCGTCGCCGGTCATGGCACAGATCAGATTTTCAGCCTGCAGAGCTTTCACCAGCCGCAGTTTGTGCTCCGGGCTGGTCCGGGCAAAAATATCATATTCCACAGCCGCTTTACGAAGCTCATCATCATTCATCTCTTCAAGTTCCGCTCCGCTAATCGCTTTTACTCCGTTGCCGATTCCGATCTCTTTCCCGATTGCCCGGGCTGTAATAACATGGTCGCCCGTAATCATTTTCACCAGGATTCCTGCTTTTTTACATACTTTTATCGCTTCTATTGCCTCCTCCCGGGGAGGGTCAATCATCCCGATTACTCCCAGGAATATCAAACCCTCCTGAATATCTTCGTGTTCAATTGTTGCCTGGTCATTTTCTGCATCCTTATAAGCAGCCGCAATCAAACGCCGCCCGTTTTCAGCCTGTTTCTGCATCTCATTTTCCCAGAAATCTTTATCGAGGGGTGATGTTCCATTCGAAGATTTTTGTTTACTGCACAGATCCATCAGTATTTCAGGGGCTCCTTTTACGAAAATTCTCTTACTCCCATTTTCGATCTTATTCAAAGTGGCCATATACTTGTGGTCCGATTCAAAGGGTATCACATCCTCACGGCCGGGTTTAAACGAATCAAGTCCGGCCTTGTGAGCAAGTGTTATCAGCGCAGCTTCGGTCGGGTTGCCGCTGATTACCCATTCCCCCTCTTTCTCCTTGATGGTTGCTTCGTTACAAACACGCACCGTTTTAATTACATCGGCGAGTATTGAATCCTCCACGGGAGAAACAATTTCATCGCCATTTTTGATGTCGCCTCTGGGTTCGTAGCCACTTCCTTGCACAAGATATACTGCTTCCGCCGTAACTATGGAGGTGGCAGTCATTTCATTCCGGGTAAGTGTACCGGTTTTATCGGAACAGATAACGGCAACAGAACCGAGTGTTTCCACAGACGGAAGTTTGCGTATGATGGCATTTTTGCGGGCCATGGCCTGCACACCTACTGCCAGAGTTATGGTCATAATTGCCGGAAGCCCTTCAGGAATGGCAGCTACGGCAAGGCTGATCACTGCGAGGAAGAGTTCATCATGCTGATAGTCGCGGAAAAAGAAACCAAATGTAAAAAAGAGTACCGTTACCGCAATAATGACAACCGATAAAATCCTTCCGAAAGAATCGATCTGACGGAGCAGCGGTGTGGTGATTTTTTCCACATCGGTCATCATTTGCTTAATTTTTCCAAGCTCCGTATTGCCCCCCGTGCCAACCACAACTCCCCTTGCCTGACCAGAAACCACCGAAGTTCCGGAAAAAGCCATACAGGTTTGGTCACCAGGTACAGAGCCCTCATCAACAGGCGCTGTTGATTTTTCCGTGGCAACCGATTCACCCGTCAGAGCCGATTCTTCGATCTGGAAATTTCGTATGTCAAACAAACGAATATCAGCCGGAACCTTATCTCCCGATTTCATAAACACCACGTCTCCCGGCACCAGTTTTTCTGCATCAATGGTTTTTCTTGTTCCATCTCTTATGACATTTGCTTCGAGTGAAAGCATTTTTTTGATGCTCTCGAGTGCTTTTTCAGCTTTACCCTCCTGGACAAACCCGATGATCGCATTAATCAGGATCACGGCAACAATTACCCAGGTATCGATCCAGTGGTCGAGAAGTGCAGTTACCACCCCTGCAGCCATTAACACGTAGATCAGCATATTATGGAAATGAAGTAAAAATCGTATCAGTGCCGACTTCTTTTTCCCTTCAGGTAGTTTATTCAGTCCATATTCTTCCAGCCTGTGTTCGGCTTCTTCCGGTGAAAGGCCGTCTTTTCCAGAATTCAGTTTGTTAAATACCTGATCTGTTTCATGAACGTACCATCTTATTTCTTTTGTTTCCCCTGTACTATTGCTCATATTGTATGTTCAGTAATATTTTCGGTAATCTCTGATTTCAGTTTTTCACAGACCTTTTATGGTCGATATATAATTTTCCAATAATATATATACTCTATAAAAAATGTTTAATTACACAATCCGTTCCATTTCAATACTTTTCCTTACCCTGGCTTTTATAATTGCATGTTCATCTGCTGAAAAGGAAGATGTGCTGCTCACCTATCCGAATCATCATCTCCTGATTGAGGCTTGGCCCCTGATGGATCTGTTACAAAGTACAACAAATCTGATATTAATAGATGCCCGTGAAGAAACCAATGGTGAGTTCCTTCCCGGTGCAACTCATTTCCCGGCTGTTAGTAATCTCACAGACAGGGATCACCCTATAGCCTCTTTTTTGATTGGACCTGAAGAGTTTGAACAAAAATTGAGGGCAGTGGGACTGGACAACAACACTCCCGTTGTGATTTATGACGATGGTAACAATCTGGCCTCTGCACGACTTTTTTATGCTCTCGAAAATTATGGCTTTTCTAACACATTTTTGCTCAATGGCGGTATTCAGGGATGGAAAGCAAGCGGCCTCAAAACGGTTGATTTTTCGGTGACCCGGGAACCAGGCACCTTCACAATAAACAGGGACAAACCTGTATCCTGCGATATTGCTTATGTATTGGAGGCCATGAACGACCCTGATAAAATTATTTTTGATGCCCGTTCAGCCTCAGAATTCACCGGTGATGATGTACGTGCCGAACGCGGCGGACATATCCCGAACGCGGTTAATCTGGAGTGGAACAAAGTTTTGCAGCCGGAAGGGGTTCCCTACTTTTTGCCTGCCGCTGATATTCAAATGTTACTTACTGAACGTGGTATTACTCCTGATAAAGAGGTTATACCGCACTGTCATACCAATGTTCGGGGATCACATGCCTATTTTACCCTTCGCTTGATGGGTTACGATTCAGTACGCCCTTATGAAGGATCCTGGTCAGAATATGGAAACCGGCCCGATGTGGCGATTCAGTAGATTATTCAAATTTATTTTTAGGATTTAAGCCCGGGTGTGATCACTTTTTGTATATTGTAACTATAGATGTACATCTTCCTTATATTTTTAGCCTTTTTGCCTCGGCTATCAATATAATCGAACTTTTCAATGTTTAAATTAATGAAGGGTGATGATCATGTATGAAAAATTAGCTAATCTCGAAGAAAGGTGCCGTGTATTTATTGAGACAGGATCTGTTCTGGATACGGCACATTATATTTATCATATTAAGCGGGTTGTGGAAAATGCAAAGATCATTCTGAGCAGACATCCTGCTGATGCGGAAATTGTACTCCCTGCGGCATGGCTGCATGATTGTGTTGTACTTTCAAAAGACCATCCAAACAGGAAAGAGGCCTCCAGAAAGGCTGCAGTAAAAGCTTCAGATTTTCTGCGTGAGACCGGTTATCCGAATGAAAAGCTCGATGCCGTTTCACATGCCATCATCGCTCATAGTTTTACTGCCGATGTAAAACCTCAAACGATGGAAGCCAAAATAGTTCAGGATTCTGACAGGCTGGATGCGCTTGGAGCAATTGGTATTTCACGTTGTATTATAGTAGGAGCCAAGCTTAACCGCCCGCTTTATAACGATGAAGATCCCTTCTGCACAGAGCGTGAACCTGATGATACAAAATGGACACTGGATCACTTTTTTACAAAATTATTCAAACTGCCTGATTTAATGAATACAGAGGCAGCGAAAGAAATTGCCGAAAAAAGGATAATTTACATGAAAGATTTTTTGGAAACACTTAAGGAAGAAATTACAATTTATTCTGAAATACAAACTGATTTGTATTGAGTGACCTTTCGGTATGCAGGGTTCCTGACAGTAACTTCTTGTTGATGATGGTTCAACCGGGTTTCAGGCATTGCTGAGATTTTTAAATAGTTTCCGTCTCAATGCGTTTGTTGAGAGTCAGTGTAAAAGTGGTTCCAACTTCCGGTTTACTCTCAAAGGTAAGATCACCACCCATTTCCTGTGCAAATTCTTTGCATATGGACAGGCCCAGCCCGGATCCTATTTCACCAACACCTGCAGTTGAATATACCTTGGCAAACGGTTTAAAAAGTTCCGGTTGCAGATGGTATGGAATACCTTCTCCCATATCTTCAATTGAAACAAAAACTTTTTCATCGGTTTGGAATGCCCTCACAATGATTTGGCTGCCTTCATTCACATATTTTAAAGCGTTGTTCAACAAATTACGCATGATAACGGAAAACATTTGTGCATCAACAGGTGCATGCATGTCGTTATCTGTAATGGTCTTCAAGCAGATACTTTTATTTTCAGCTGATTGTTTAATTTTTATAACTTCCTTTTCCAAAAGCTCCGGGATGGACTTTAATTCCATTCTGGCTTTAATCCCATCGCGCTGGGTTTGAGCCCATTGCAGATAATTCGTTAATGTGTTGATGTCTTGTTCCAATTGAAATTCAATTTGACCAAGAGATTGTTCAATATCTTTTTTATCGAGCAACTTCTCACGAATCATGTACAAAACACCCTTTATGTTGGAAATTGGTGTTCTCAAATCATGTGCTAAAACAGAAAGAAGCTTGTCTTTCATGTCGTTTGCATTTCTTAATTCTTCAGATTGTTCTTTCAACAGCAAATTGGTTTTTCTCTTTTTATGATAAAGAAGAATGGTTGTGCCTAATGCTATGATGATCACACTCAATAATATCAGAATGATGGTTGTATTTATTCGTTGAGTATGTATGGTTTCCTGTAATAATCCACTTCTTTCTCTCTCTGTGCGAAGGCCAAGCAGGGATTCCTGCCGCGCTAATGCTTCAACTCTTGCAGTTTGCGACAGACTGTCTGTTAACTCTGTGTATCGTTTTAAAAAATGGTAGGCATTGGCTGAATCACCGTAGGCTGCATAATTTTCATGTAAACTTTGTAATGTACTCCGAATCATCTCCGTAGCCTGAACCAATTCTGCAATTCGCAGAGCGGCTTCATACAACTCTATTGCCCGGGCAAGCTCGCCTCTGTTGGAATATACTTCTGCCATCCCTTTCTGATTAAAATATGATCCAACAGGAATATTATATTCTCTGCTCAGGTTGAGTGATTCCTCAAAAAGCTTCATTGCCTCATCAAAATTTTTCATTTCACTATTCAGCATACCCAGATTGTAAAGAGCCTGAACTCTTGAAAGAGTATGCCCAAGCATAGCAGAAAGTTC
>SKKO01000053.1 GCA_007123715.1 Balneolaceae bacterium
TCAGGTTTCTCTTATTTCCTGAAATCCAGGCTCGGGGACTGTTTTGCGGCAGCTTTCTATCCGTCAGCTAAAGCAGACGGCAATTGTATCGTATTCAGTATGCCTCCCTTGGATATTAGTATACCCCCGCACCCCGCTTCAACGCTGTGCACCACTGTCTACACACCCTCGCCCTAAATGGCTAATCAGGCAGACCATTGACCATCACAAAAATTAAAAATAGCAGTGCTAAAGAATTGCAGAAACCAATATGTTACATAAATTAAAACGTCAACAATATACAGGCATCAACAGCCCAAGAACAAGTAATCCGGGCATGCACATCATCAAAGCTAAGACTCATTCATGCTTTCGATTTATTCATATAAACTCCCTTTTAAAGCGCCGTTCAAAACAGCCGTCGGTACTTTCACAGCAAGAGCCGGGCTGCTGATATGTTATGAAGAAAAAAAACAATACTTTTGGGGTGAGGCGGCTCCGCTCCCCGGTTTTTCAGCTGAAACGGTGGATGAGATAAACGTCCAGATTCATGCCCAAAAATCATCCGTCAAATCGTTTCTTTCGGCTTCATTTGATCTGAATTCACTCAACCGGTTTATTCAATCAACTTTTGGTGCGCCTTCTCTACAATTTGCCCTCAGCTGCCTCGGTTTAGACCTCCTTTCCCATCGCGAAAAGTGCACGATTGGCGATCTTTTTGGAGTTGAGTCAACGCCGCAAGTTCTTGTAAATGATGTGATCGGCCATACGGAACCGGCTATATGGAATACTGTGATTTCAGATTCCATAAACAGCGGATTTACATGCATCAAGATCAAGGCAATCTATCCGTTTGATGAACTTGCCCAAAAACTCCGGGGAATTTACCGGAACCATCCCAATATCACCTACCGGCTGGATGCGAACCGTTCATGGCCAAAGGATCAATCGGCCCGGATCAATGATTGGATCAGCAGCCTGCCGGTTGAATATATTGAGGAGCCCTTTTCTGAGAATGAGGAATATTTATTAACTGGTTCGGAGAATCCATTCCCTTTCCCAATTGCCCTCGATGAATCCATCCATAACCCGTTATATTTAGAAGCAGCGTTGAAACAACCCAGGCAGATTGTCATTTTAAAACCTGCATTTCTTGGAAATTTATGCGATTGGCTGGGAACAATTCAAACATACCGGAGTAGTTTCAGTAATATCGTGGTTACCACAGCTCTTGAAACTGCAATCGGGCGTACGGCCATTGCCGGACTTGCCGGACTGATTGGATGCCGGAACAGGAGTCATGGCCTGAATACCGGAAAACTATTCCGTGACGATCTGTTCCCGGTTTCTGAAATCAGAGGCGGAAGAATTGATTTGCCCCTGCAGGATCTTAAGTCTATATCGCCAAAACATCTTAATACTGAATATATCTTTTTATCGGATTTCTAAAAATGGCTAAAACGAGAGATACTATTCCACCATTTACTTTGCCTGATCCTTCTTTAACATTTTTGTCAACAGAAGCCGATGAATTTAGTTACCGAAGCCTCTTCACATTTGCCCGTTATCTGGAAAAAATAGTGCAGCCATACAGGCCTGCCGGTGAACATCCATTATTAATTGTTACGGATAGTTCTGCTGAAGTGGTTTTTTCAATTGCGGCCTGTTTTTTACTTAAAATTCCTGTTTTTCCTTTACATAAGAACAGCACGCAAAAAGAGGTGGAAAAAATTCTGTCAACAGTGAAGCCGGCAGCCGTAATATCAAATGACCGGCATTCGGCAATAACTTTTGGCGATTTACCTGTTCTGAATATCCCGTATGATGCACTGAAAAACCCGGGTTCTGACGAGCCGGAAGTTTTTCTGTTTGACGATCCTGAAAATTTTGCCGGGTACTTTCTTACATCAGGTTCTACCGGTGCTCCGAAAATTGTACCCCTGAAACGCCGGCAGGTTTTTTATGGCGCATCATCGTCAGCAAAGAACTTCAGGCCCTCCCTTAACAAATACTGGCTGTTGTGCTTGCCCGTACATCATGTTGGAGGTATCAATGTTATTTACCGCTCCCTGCTTTTTAACTCGGCAATTTTTCTCGTGCCTGCTTTTGATGAAGAAAACATCCGTTCTCTTCTGAATGAGAACAAAAATTTTGAAGTGGCATCCATGGTGCCCACGATGCTTCAGCGCCTGCTTGAACACACTTTCTTCAGGGTTCAATTTGGGTTTAAGGCTTTCCTACTTGGAGGCGGGCCGATAACCATGCATCTTATCAATGAAGCGCTCACGCGCGGATTGCCTTTAGTTACCAGTTACGGGATGACCGAAACCTGTGCCCAAATTGCAGCAAACCCGATGCTGAAACCCGGTGGCGATTACATACCGAAGCAAAGTGTGGGGCCGGTTTTTGAACCAAACGAGATAGACATCCGGGACGATCTCGGGCAATCACTCCCACTTAACGAGTCCGGTCAGATCTGGCTGAAAGGTCCGCAGGTTTTTGACGGTTATCTGAATCAGGCTCAAAATAAATCTGCTTTTGATCAAAACGGCTGGTTTAATACCGGGGACTTTGGCCATTTAAACCGGAAAAAACAGCTTTTCATTGAAAATCGGAGATCTGACCTGATTGTTACGGGCGGAGAAAATGTAAACCCACAGGAAGTTGAGAATGCAATGAACGACATACCGGGAGTGCAGGAGTCGGCAGTGATTGGGGTTCCGGATGAAAAGTGGGGACAAATGGCGGTGGCTTTTGTCGTTCTGGAGAATGACAACATGAGCCGGAACCACATTAAAAAACAACTGAAACTCCAATTACAGGGTTTTAAAATCCCGAAACAGTTTATTTCTGTAAACTATCTGCCAAAAACTTCCAGCGAAAAAGTAAAAAAATCAGAACTTCTGAAATGGTACATGAAGAAATTCGGACTGTAAGCTGCCTCGGTGCTTTTTACCGAAGCGTTAACGTAGGCCGGAGAGCCCCTGAAGAACAGACGAACAGACGAACCGATTAACAGAGTAACAGAATAAGTGAGGGCAGGTTTACGCTCAAGGCTCCTCTTCGACATTCCCCGTTCACTGTTTGATACCCGATTCTCGATCTCAAATACCTCGCATATCTGCAATCGGATATCGAAAATCGCATATCACA
>SKKO01000164.1 GCA_007123715.1 Balneolaceae bacterium
AGAAGCAGACCTGCCTTTTGGTGTAGGCAGTCAACGTGCGATGCTTGAACACCCAGGCGAGATTTCTTCATTTTCAATTGTCAGAAAACATGCGCCAAATGCATTTATTGCAGCTAATATCGGAGGCGCTCAATTACCAGGCGGCTTAAATAGGGAGAAAAT
Source organism: Balneolaceae bacterium (assembly GCA_007123715.1). Taxonomy (GTDB): domain Bacteria; phylum Bacteroidota; class Rhodothermia; order Balneolales; family Balneolaceae; genus Rhodohalobacter. The sequence goes on from SKKO01000164.1 coordinate 163, forward strand.
ATCCGTTCTGGTGGAAAGTATTCGGGCGGATGCCATCATTGTACATCTGAATCCTCTTCAGGAGCTAATGCAGCCGGAAGGTGATACCTGTTTTGAAGGGATATTGGAAGGCATATCACTGCTTCGGAATAATTCGGATGTACCTGTTATTGTGAAAGAAACCGGTGCCGGTATATCTGCCGGAGTTGCAAAAAAACTGATTGCCATAGGTATAAATGTGATTGATGTTGCAGGCGCAGGCGGCACAAGCTGGGCAAAAGTGGAAAATTTACGGGAAAGGCAAAAAGATCCGATGCCTCTCTTTGATGATTGGGGAATCCCAACTGTTGACTGCCTGAAACAGATAGCACCTTTAAAAAATGAGTGCAATTTTGAGTTGATTTCTTCCGGCGGAATCAGGGGATCTTTCGATATTCTTAAATCTATGGCATTAGGAGCCGATTTTACCGCAACCGCTCAACCTGTAATAAAAGCAATCTTTGACGGAGGTATAGATGCACTTCGTATCCTTGTTAATCAATGGAAGAAAGAATCGAAAATTGCCCTTACCCTGGTTGGATGCAGAAATATTCGGGAAATGGATAGCAAGCATCTCGTTGAAATAAATTGATTTATATACCATGAAGGAGGTAATTACAACAGAAAAAGTTCCCATCAAGCTTTGGCTGAACGACATTGAACCGGGAGCACTTCAACAAGTGAAGAATGTGGCTAATCTTCCCTTTGCATTCAGCCATATCGCTATTATGCCCGACTCCCACCAAGGGTATGGAATGCCAATCGGAGGGGTACTGGCTGCTATTCATACAATTGTACCTAACGCGGTGGGTGTGGACATTGGCTGCGGAATGTGTTCATTGAGAACAAGCCTCAGGGATATTGAACTGGAAAAATTAAAGCGGATCATGGCATCGATTCGTAAACGGATACCTGTCGGCTTCAGGCACCATTCAGAACCCCAGGATCTGAAATGGATGCCGGATCTGAAGAAAAAACTGCCAATTGTGGAACAGGAATTTGAAAGTGCGACTCATCAGGTCGGCACACTTGGCGGAGGAAATCATTTTATCGAAATTCAAAAAGGCACCGATGGTTTTATCTGGATGATGATCCATTCAGGCTCACGCAATATCGGTTATACTGTGGCAGGACATTATCATGATCTTGCTAAAAAAAAGAATGAACAGTGGTTTTCTGAATTTGTCAAAGAACTGGCATATTTTCCATCAGATACTGAGGAGTATCATCTGTACAAAGCCGAGATGGATTATTGCATCGAATTTGCACTTTTGAACCGAAAACTTATGATGGAGCGTGTAAAGGAATCGTTCTCAGATGAATTTCCTGATATCGTGTTTTCGCAATTCATAAACAAACCGCACAATTTCGCTTCAGAAGAAATGCATTTTGGCCAAACCTGCTTGGTACACCGTAAGGGTGCGACAAGGGCAAGAAAAGATGAATACGGGATGATACCGGGCTCCCAGGGCACTTCTTCATTTATTGTAAAAGGGAAAGGAAATCCAGAGTCGTTTGAATCCTGTTCGCATGGAGCAGGGCGGATAATGAGCCGCAATCAGGCAAGACGAATACTTGATTTAAAAGAAGTGCAAAAAAAACTGGAAATCAAAGGCATCATCCATGCGGTCAGGAACCGGTCGGATCTTGATGAGGCACCCGATTCATATAAAGATATCTATAGGGTAATGGAGCTTCAGAAAGATCTTGTGGAAATAGAAATCGAACTCAGCCCCCTTGCAGTAGTGAAAGGTTAATTGGCAAGGTCTTTCAATACGGCTCGCAAACCGATTGCCACTCTTGCCATCCTCTCATAATCGAGCCTGCCAGGTGTATCATTAGCCGTGTGATAGGCATCATCCCTGAATAAAAGAGTGTCAGTAACCAGAATGCCTGAAAAGCCATGCTGCCAGAAAGACCAGTGGTCTGACCAGGCCGTGCCCGGAACGATCGAAGGCAAGGCAGCTCCCTCAGAGGGTATTGTAGCCTTGTTTCTGAATACGGCAGTTACTTTTCGCAGAAGTGAGATATCTTTTAGACGGGTAACAAAACCGATATAATTTGCCGTTTTTGGGTATATCAGTCCGATACCCGGTGCCGGGTAATGTTGGCTACCCTTTGAATCCGAAAAATAACCTAGGCCGTCAAGTGCTATCATTGCTTTAATATTTTCATTCCTATCAGCCAGATGCCTTGCATATGCGTAACTCCCCATATTTGAAGTCTGGAAAAAAGGAGGCTCTTCATTTGCAAATGCGACAAATAGAATGGTGAATTTTTGCGGTTTATCCGAAAAATATTCAGCTAATGAAAGAAGAACAGCGATACCCGATGCATTATCATTTGCACCGGGAGATCCGAAAACCGAATCATAATGCGCTCCAATAACAATCATGGGGTTATTCTTTTCATAACCTGCTATTTCAGTGATCACATTTTTTGATACGCCATCCTGATAATTCCGTGCGGCACCCTGAAGCAGGTATTCATGGATGAATGGGTGATAACCGGTTTCCTCAAAGCGCATCATCAGCCAGGTTACAGTACGTTCCATTGAACCAGGACGGAAGAGATTCCTTTCACCGATTTCAGTTGCCAGGAACTGCACATCTTTTTGCAGCTGTGCGGCTACTTTTAATTCATCCGATGTTGGTTCAGAAATTTGCATGCCACGGGTTGTAGCCGGCATCATTACTTTCCATGTGCCGATGGTTATGACAAAAAAGAGTACAAGCAGAGTTACAGCAATTCCGAAAGAAATAAGGGGCTGCCACTTTCTACGCTGCCTGTGATCCATAAAAACCAGTATTTATCTCGCAGAACTATACAGAATCTCAGCTTCTCTTGCCAGTGCAAGTACGGCGTCCCTGTAAAGCCCGCTTGGATTGTATCGCAGAACGGCTCCTTCAATAGTACCGGTAATTCTTTTGAAATGTGCAAGGTAATTACCAACCGACTGAATATTGTTATTCATATCAAAGATATCATCACCTACAAACCACTGATTGAGTGAATATGGAATAAATTGTGCGAAAGACATGGCTCCCGCATAACTCGACTTCAGTTCAAAAACATCGATATTATTTCGGTTCGTGAATTTCAGCAATTCTTCGAGCTGGGCACGGGCAAATTCCGACCTGTAGTCTTCACTATACATCGATACATAGGCATTTAGCGGATTAAAACGACCAATGTTTTTTCCGAAATCCGATTCTAATCCTATGATTGCGGCAATCACATATTTCGGGATATCGTATGTATCTTCAGCCATCGCGAGTTCTTTGGCATATAGATCCATAAATCCGATTATCCTGCGTTTTTTATCTTCGAACCCGAGAATACGCTGGTATTCCTCAAGAGTAAGCGTTCTCCGTTCAGCTGAATTTCTGAAACGGTCACCAATTCCGTCATATATTTCAAACCTGGGATCTTCAAGCAGGGATTTTAAGTCGAGGTTCCGTTGTTCAAAATATGTTACAAGCTGAGCCAGCCGATCCGGGTTAACCTTTTCAGGAAATTTGATTTCTGTTACAGTCATGTTACCTGTAGCATATGCGGGCATACATGTTGATGAAAGATAGAATAGTAGGGATACCAGGGCAACTGTAATGATCTTCAGCATATTCTGTAAATGTGATATTATATTTTAAGTTACTAATGGATACGAAAAATGAGAACTGTAATCAACATAAAACAAGTAAACGTATTCATATTATTGTAAAACTTTTTAGCCTGTATATTTTCTGTAAGAAGATAGATCACTTATCCTTTTTTAAAAATGAATTGAAAATTTGTATTGAAACTAAAAAAATTGATACTCATATTGTTTGGCATATAATTATGAATCAAAAATTATCTCTATAAGACTTATGAAAAAAATTAAATTAGCTATACTGATTTCGATTGGAGCTTTCATTTGCATCACGACAACAGCTGAAGCTCAGAAAATAACTGCCGGGGGAGGCGTTGGGTATGGCAGCAAATCTGAAAATGTAAATTTCCAGGTTAATGCATATTACCGGTTGCCAACATTACCACTTCGAATTGGTGGTGATGTGGGTTACTCAAAGCCTGAAACTGATGTGAATGAGTTCGATGGAAATTTTAATGTTCATTTTATGGCTGTTGATACTGATCTGATCAGTCTTTACACCATTACTGGTCTTAATGTTTTACATGTTCGTGCTTCGATTGGCAGTGAAACATTTACTGACACCGATACCGGATTTAACCTGGGGGCAGGAGCTGAAATGGACCTTGGTTTTGGGCGCGGTTTTGGGGAAGCCAAATATATCGTTGGTACTGAACGGGAAGAACAGTGGGTATTTGGCGTTGGGGTACGGGTAAGTCTGTCTAATTAATAACGAACAGATTTCTACATACCAACCTTTCTTTAAGGTACAGGCAGTGCATCATTTGGGGATGCATTGCCTGTGATAGATTGATGAGGAAAAGGCGGGAAGTTTTTAGCCACTAAGGCACGAGGACACAAAGGTGCACGAAGTTTTTTAATGTCATCTCAAATATTGTTTTACCCGGTTTTTGGGGTCGAAATTAGTGGCTCGGGATGTCTGTGGCAAAATCCATGGCAGTACCATTTTATTTAAAAAATTAAGGAATTTTGCAGTAACAAATACGAGCCTGTGCCGTATGTTGTGTTAAATAATTCCGTAGAAAAAAATGGAACATACCCATAAACTATCTCCCACAGATAAGGTATTGTTGTATGATGGTGACAAATGCAAGCTAGTCTCTCTTGGCGATGTGAGGATTTTTGAAACGTGTGGCAACTACAGCAAAACATATTTCAATAATGGAATGCTCATCATCAATCGTACATTGAATTATCTTGAGTCGAGATTGCCCGATGATTATTTTTTCAGAGCGAATCGTCAATATATCATTAATCTTACCCATGTATCAAACGTTGTGCCGGTATGTCATTCTGCTTTTCGCATCATTATGAATTGCGGCAAGGAAATTGAAATTTCCCGAAGGCGTTCCCAGTTGTTCAGAGATACATTAATCCTATAAAAAAGGGCAGCTGTTTTTTGCAGCCGCCCTTTGATTGCAGTCACCTAAACTGCTTTATTATCGTTTATATCAGATTACCAGTTTTGTCAAAATATTCAACTCTTACCTCATTATCCCGGCTCAAGACAACTGTATACTGTTTGGTGTTTTCAACAAAATTTTTGATTTCAAGTTTGTTTTCAATCATTGTCCAGGATTCAAACTCGCCTGCAGCAAGTGTTTCGTAAATCTTCTTAGGAAGAATGATATTTCGTTGTATAACGGTTGCTTCAATAAGGGTTCCGTTTCCCTGATAAACTGCATGCAGCTCTTCATTCTCCGATGATCCTTCTACCAAAAAACGCTGGGATTTGCTGTTATTAAGTCTGATTTTGTCGAGGTTGCTGTTTTTAAACGGGTTTTCACTTATAAGGCATTGAAGGGTTTGAAAACAAGCCATAGAATTTTCATTCACCGTGAGATGGTAACTGTAAACAGGTTCCTCAGGGACATCAATTACTGGTTGAAATGCAAAGGTTGCTGTTGCTGAAATAGCTAAAAATAATGCAGGTATAATAATGTTTTTTAATAACATGGTATTTGTGATTTGATTAGGGGTTAACCACAAATACGCTTTAGATTCATTCGCAGTTTCAGAAGAAACGGTAATATTTTATGAGTGGTAATATCGTATTATAACCGGGTTAAATATGCAGCTGAACGGCAGTCATTTAAGTGAAAAAAATGTATGGGTACTGATTTTATAACTTTTGGTAACCCTTCAGTAAGTGAAACATTCAAGGTGGGTGATTGAATTCGAAGTAAAGCCGGAGTAGATATGGTAATATAATTTATACTGCAAGTAAGATGTAAACACATCAATACCAGGCAAGGCTTGAATGGGAGGTAATCGCGGTACCGGCACCTCAGGCTATTTTGATATGACCGGAAATACGTGATCAGTTTTAATGGAAAGCCGTAAATATGGAGAAATTCTGCCCCGGATTTTTTTTGAAGATCCTCGCAGTACAACCCTGACGAGTTATTTCTTGCATCGTTCGGGCTCTAAATACAGTTTAACGCACATTAGCGCACTCGACAGTTCAACGTGAGCACAGCGAAAACTCAATTTAGAATCTAAAATGTGATGAAATTGCTCAAAGATAGCAGTGATAAGCCCGGGTAACAGAAATTACTCGATATCTAGTGAATTTGTTACATTATAAAGATAAGATGATATTTTATTCTTGAGAAAACATCTGCTTTTCTGAGAACACATCAACAGAACCTTGAAAATTTAAATTTACTATATATGAACGCACCAATGGGATTCAGCTTTATCATTTTATGGGGAATCGTTACTGCACTCATACTATACCCGATAAATGACGGTCCCATGAGTATCGGGGAATTTGATAATTCAGCTGATATTGGGCATTTACCGGAAAGCGGTACGGCAACCTATCACGGCACCTCTCAAACATATACAGTCACCAGTGCAGGAAACGGTATTTCTGATAAATCAGATGAATTTCATTTTATCTGGAAAGCTATCCAGGGAGATTTTATTCTCAGGGCAGAGATCGATCCTTCAGCATCCAAAACACTGGATACAGCCAGTTTTGGGTGGGCTGTCCGGAATACTATAAGTGATGAATCTGCGATGATTTCTGCTGTGATTGATACAGATGGTACGGCTTCGCTGAAGATGCGGAATGAAAGGGGAGGCAGTCTGAGAGTGATTGAGCATCAAAATTACATGCCGGATGTAATCCAGCTTGAACGGATTAACGGGGTTTTCAGAATGAAAACAGCACGGTTCGGTGAAGCGTTGATTGAAACGGAACAGGTGGAAATACCCCTCAGAAACGAAATTAAAGCCGGCCTGTTTGTGAGCTCAGGTGAGATCACATTCCGGAATGTAAGAATTGTAAAGCCGTTTCCTGAAAATGAGCAGCGATATCAGCGATACCTTGGAAGCAGGATGGAAGTTTTGGATGTACATACCGGCCACAGAAAGGTGCTATTTAAGTCACAACATTCTGTTCAGGCGCCAAACTGGACGGTGGATGGTGAAAAACTCATTTACAACTCTAACGGTTACCTTTACAATTACGAACTCGAAACAGGGGAAATCACTTACCTGAATACAGGTTTTGCGACCAATAATAACAATGACCATGTTATTTCATTTGACGGAGAACTGCTCGCAATCAGCCATCATGTTCCTGAGGATAACAACCAGTCAACAATTTACATTCTTCCGATTGAAGGGAGTGATCATCCAAAACAGGTTACGGCATCCGGAAGAGGGCATGCGTATTTGCACGGTATATCTCCTGATAATCAAACCGTAATATTTACCGGGTGGAGAAACGGCAAATACGACATTTATGGTGCTAATGTAAACACCATGGATGAAACCCAACTCACCGATACTCCATACCTGGATGATGGCTCGGAGTATTCTCCGGATGGCGAGTACATCTGGTTCAATTCAAACCGTACCGGCACTATGGAAATCTGGAGAATGCGTCCGGATGGAAGTGAACAGACTCAAATCACCTTTGATGAAAATTTCCACGACTGGTTCCCTCACGTTTCACCTGACGGCAAGTGGGTGCTTTTTTTAAGTTACGGTCTGGATGTCGACTCCGGCGATCACCCGTTTTACAAGCAGGTGACCCTTCGTATGATGCCGGCAGAAGGGGGCGAACCTAAAATCGTGGCATATCTGTATGGCGGCCAGGGAACTATCAATGTGCCCAGTTGGTCACCCGATAGCCGCTATGTAGCTTTCGTAAGCAACTCCGGCCGGTATTATTAAATGTATGCCGGACAGTGCCAAAGGCAATCCCGATGGGGTCAGTCCGGCACCAAATTCGCAATTATACCTGCTTTTATTATTGTTATCATTAATTGAAATAACAAAGTTAAATTGATGCATTGGCAGGTACATGGTATTTACGAAACTGAATTTGTACCTTTTCCCAGCCATTAGCATGATTTCATGATCATTAATCAAGGAAAGCCGATTGTCTTGCCGCAAGCTGCAAAAATCCGTCACGATATACCCAGACATTCAGAAATCTCAAACCGGATGTAATCTCATTGCCGTTAATTTCCAATTCAACTACTACGGATCCGCGTGATACAGCAACATACTCATAAAGGGAAACGTCCAGTTTGGTGAAATTTGCCGACAGGAATTGTGTATTTCCGGATGAAATATTCTTTAAATAATCAGATTTTGAAACAATATCACCGGTCGGCTGGTGGTAGATGAATTCATCGGCCAGCATTTGGGAAAGAGCTGTAGTGTCGGCTGAGATCATAGTTATGTATCTTGCGGCCTCAGCATTTTCTACCTGAGATTGTGTAATTTGGGCAGTCAATCCGGGAATGAATACCAGTAAAAAGATAGCAGGAAAGAAGATCAGTGTTTTCATGATACAGGTATTAGGAAGTTAATTACTCCTGAATGTTTAGGAGTATAGTCATGCAGATATATTACCTTTTATAGTATACTTTTAAAACCAAATCCGGTGAAACATTCTATTCAACATATATTCATCATTGGTAAAGTTTGGCCTGAGCCGGGTTCATCGGCGGCTGGTATAAGGATGATTCAGTTAATCAGGTTATTCATCGAAGAAGGCTGGAAGGTTACATTTGCAACTGCTGCAGGAGATAGTGAATTTGCGGCAGATCTTGAGTCGATGGGAGTGAAAACGGCAGCGATCAAAATAAACAGTTCTGCATTTGACAGTTTAATAAAGAAATCAGATCCGGATGTGGTTCTGTTTGACCGGTTCATGACCGAAGAGCAGTTTGGGTGGCGGGTTGCCGAACAGTGCCCGGAGGCACTCAGGGTACTGGATACGGAAGACCTTCATTGTCTGCGGCAGGCAAGACAAAGAGCATGGAATGGCGGTATTGAATTTGACCCGCCGATGTTGTTTGATGAGGAAAGTTCAAAGCGTGAAATAGCATCCATCTACAGGTGTGATCTCTCACTCATGATTTCTGAAATGGAGATTAATTTTTTAAAAAATCTGTTTAACGTACCTGCAAATCTGATCCATTATCTTCCCTATTTGTATGACCCTATTTCTAAAGAACAAATACAAAGTTTACCGGGATTTGAAGAGCGCAACGGGTTTGTTTCGATTGGCAATTTTCTGCATGAACCTAACTGGAATGCCGTTTTATGGCTGAAAGAAGAAATCTGGCCGGGTATCCGGGACAGGTTGCCGGATGCTGAATTGCATATTTACGGTGCATATCCAACTCAGAAAGTGTATCAGTTACATGAACCGGAGAATGGGTTTTTTATTAAAGGCAGGGTAGAAAATGTAGAAGATGTGATTAGAAAGGCACGTGTTCTGCTCGCGCCGCTGAGGTTTGGAGCCGGATTAAAGGGAAAATTGGTTGATGCCATGATGTACGGCACACCCTCGGTTTCTACTCCTGTCGGGGCTGAGGGAATTGCAAAGCGTAACGATTGGTGCGGAATGATACAAGAAAGTGCTGATTCAATAGCAGAAGATGCCGCAAAACTATATCTGGATATAGATCTTTGGGAGAAATGCAGAGATACAGGGTTCCGGATCTTTAATGAAAAATTTAATAAAGCCCTGTATGGAGACAAATTTATTGTACTTCTCTATGATCTGAAATCATCACTAACCAGACACAGGAGGAATAATTTTACTGGAGCTATGCTGATGCACCATACTATTGCAAGTACGAAATATATGGCAAAATGGATCGAAGCCAAAAACCGTTAAGATGATTTAGGCGGTATGGAAAGCTTAAAAAAATAGTTAGAATTTGAGATTGATGATGTGGAGGGTTGGTATGATTATCGAAGTTATTCCCTGTTGGAGAAGTTCTCCGGCGTATGTCATTGAGCAGCTGCCCAACCTCGGATGAAGCCAATATTTTGGGCAACATCCGGTACGTTGTTGTACCAGTTTGATTCGTACTCTACAGAGATGTGCCCGGCAAAATTCTGCCGCCGAAGCTCAGTGAGTACTCCTGTCACATCTCCGGCACCGGTGCCAAAAATCACATCTTCAGCTTCGCGGTCCAGCCGGTCTACATCTTTCAAGTGCAGGGAAATGATTCGGCCTTCCGACAATTGGAGTGCTTCAACCGGTGATATGCCGGAACGTATCCAGTGGCCGGTATCGGCGCAAATGCCAAGACGGGGGTCTCTGCCGTCGAGCAGGTCAGCCACATGATTAGGATCCCATATCATGTATTCTGAATCGGGGTCTGTCGGACGCGGATGATTATGAATGGCCATCATGATGCCGAACTCCTGAACAAGTTCCTCGATAAAATCCATTTCTTCGTGAGTATTCGGGTTAGACGTTATGGCAGGAACACCCAGTTTTTGGGCATATTCAAAGACCTGGCGTGCGGTTTCAGCATCTGGCAGGCCAACCACACCGTAATTTACAAGGCTTATATTATGCTCATCCAGTTTGGCAAAAAGTTCGTCAATCTGCTCATTTGACAGCGAATTCATCGGGGTGTCATTATCCGGTTTAAACCGCTGCCCGGGATATAGTTCAATAATCCTGCCACCGGCTTCAGCAGTTTTTTCAATGGCTTCAAAAACCGTGAAACGGTTAAAGGTGTAAGCTTGTGTACCCACCGCAAAGCCGCCGATTTTATACTCATCGGGGATATTCAGGTTTGGAGATTCAATAGTGGAGTTTGAGTTGGAATTGGCTGCAGTTTGCTCATAGGTTTGAGCATCACACGAAGTCAGTAATCCGGCAAAAACAAAAACGGTAAGTAGACGGAAGATGGATGCATTCAAGATTTTCATGAGATTTTTGGTTTAGGTCAGGTTTATATAAATATTTGCTTCTGAAAAATGTTTGTATCTATGTAATGTAAGAAGATTATCCCTGTAATGGCAATGCATACAGGTTTTGATTGAATAGGACCTGAAAGGCAGGAAGGATTTAGCCACGAGGACACAAAGACACAAAGGTGCACGAAGTTTTTTAAATGTAGGCCGGAGAGCTTCTCCGGCTTGGAAAGCCTTTTCATACCCGCAATTATTTGAAGGAAAGGCATATAGTCACAAGGACACGAAGGCGCGAATGTATTTAATGGGCTCTGATCCCTTTGGTAGTGAGAAACCCCTGAATAACAGACGAACCGATTAACAGATTAACAGAATATGTTTTTTTCAGGGAAATTCGACTTTTCACACGGTCTCTATCCCGTTGGGGCGAAAGGGGACTTTTGGACTGTCATCTTTAATATGGTGTTGCCCGGCTTTTGGGGCTCAATTAGGGGCTACGAGTGACAGGTTTGTTACACTCTTCACTCAACAATTCAAAAGTTCTATGCCAAAGCATCCCAT
>SKKO01000363.1 GCA_007123715.1 Balneolaceae bacterium
GCTTCGGTACTCGACCAATAGTGGCCGTGGCTGTGGCCGTCGGAGCCATCATTGTTAAGCGAACCACTGCCGCTGCGGTAGCCAGCTAAAGTCAATTTCAGCGGTGAGTTGATGACCCCTGAGGCATTGTAACTACTCCAGCTTTGGAGCTCAGCATTCCACTCGGCAACGGTAGGTAACCGAAAGCCAACCGGGCACGGGTTGTTGATACCATCCACACCTTGCCATAAATTATTGTCTTGGGAGCTGCGCCAGTCATAAGGTGATGAGTTGGGTGTTATGAAATCTCCATGACCCGGCGTGTCGGTACTGCTCAGATCAGTAGTTGTACCTGAAGTTCTTACTTGGTGACCATCAGCCAATCTACCCCACTGGTAGAGGTCGCCGTAGGCTTCAGCGTCTGTACTGGACTCTGCAGCCCGGCTGGCGCCCAGGTTGCGGTCCATCCAAATGCGGCCTGTCGTCGCACTGGTTACTTCAACAATTTCAGTGGTGGTGTCTCTTCCGGAGTTACAATCACCAAAAATGGGGTTCCTGCTATTGCCCTGTCCCCGCTCAACGGACCTTGGATTCCGTTTCTCATTAGATACATCATTACCCGTGTCGATACACGTAACCGGGGATACCTCCACTGATAAAACCCCTGATATATCACTCGTTACAATGCCGGAATCGGCATTTGTTTGCTGATCTACGATGGAGTCACATCCCATCACCATCAGGGTCATGACCAGCATCAGGGTACATCCCTTCAGCATGTTTGACCCGCTACCTGCCCGGCTTTTATGTACTGTATTCTTATGATGCATAAGATTGGTTGGCTTTATTTTCATCTATTTAACGTTTTGTTTCTTCTATTGATGCACAAGGTGATCCCGATGCTGTTTATGATCGTATTGTACTGTTTATCTTCATTAATGAGTTGGAGATACGCAAATATTGTAGAATTCTCATATAGATTTTTGATTTTTTGAGCTCAATGTTGAACGGATCGGGTGGGGATAACCGATGCAACAGATAGAACGTTATATAAAAGGAAAGTTAACAACTAAAGAGATGGATCAACTCTGGATTGGGTTCTTTAGAGTGTTGGATAGATTACTATTTGACAGCGCTTTATTTCGCAGGAAAGAAGAGTAAACAGCGACTTTGTTTCACCATAGTTTTACCATGGTAAAATAAGAAAGGCTCAACTGCATTATAACAATCGAGCCCTTTTATAGTGGCGGGGGTAGGATTCGAACCTACGACCTTCGGGTTATGAGCCCGACGAGCTACCAGCTGCTCCACCCCGCGATATATATTTTTTTGAACGGAATATCACTTTTCGAACAGATTCTAAAGATACGGGTATTGCCTGCCAGATGTCAAGAACTATTTCTATAAAAGGGGAAAGAACAGATCGCCAAATGCCGCACTTTTTGCTATCTTTCGCTTATTCTTTTTAAAATCAGGAACAAGTACCATGATTTCTTCAAAAGAGGCCATTGGCCTTGAAAATAAATACGGCGCGCATAACTATCACCCCATTCCTGTTGTTTTGGCAAAAGGCGAAGGCGTCCATGTCTGGGATCCGGAAGGAAACAGGTATTTCGATTTCTTATCCGCCTATTCTGCCGTAAACCAGGGCCATTGTCACCCTCACATTGTGAAGGCTCTGAAGGAACAGGGAGAAACTTTAACTCTGACATCCCGGGCTTTTTACAACAATGTTTTAGGCGAGTATGAAAAATTCGTAACGGAATTCTTTGGATTTGACAGGATTCTGCCAATGAATACCGGCGCCGAAGGAGTTGAAACAGCCATTAAAATTTGCAGAAAATGGGCCTATGAAGTAAAGGGCATCCCCGAAAACGAAGCCAATATTGTAGTTTGCAACAACAATTTTCACGGGCGAACCACAACCATTATATCATTTTCTGACGATGCCGGTGCACATGATCATTTCGGGCCATATACCCCAGGTTTTGTTAAAGTTGAATATAATAACCTGTCAGAGCTTGAAGAAGCGCTGGCTCAAAAGAATGTTGCCGGATTTTTAGTGGAACCCATTCAGGGAGAAGCAGGTGTAAACGTACCTGATGATGATTACCTGGAAAAAGCAGCCGCATTGTGTAAAAAATACAATGCATTGTTTATCTGTGATGAAGTACAGACCGGTATTGCACGAACAGGAAGCCTGCTGGCTGTCTGCAGAAATTGCACCTGTGGTTCGGTTTGTGAAAGAATGGCGCCTTTTTATGTGAAACCCGATATCCTGATTCTTGGAAAAGCTTTGTCAGGAGGTGTTTATCCTGTTTCCGCTGTTTTAGCGGATGATGAAATTATGGCAGTAATTAAACCAGGGCAGCACGGCTCCACATTTGGGGGCAACCCGCTTGCATCAAAAATTGCCATCGCGGCACTTGAAGTGATTCGTGATGAAAGCCTCGCTGAAAACGCGCGCAGACTTGGAATCATTTTCAGGCGTGAGATAAACAAGCTAAAAGATGAATGTTCACTGATAAAACACGTACGGGGCAAAGGCTTGATGAATGCAATAGAAATTGATGACTCACCCGAGAGTGAAACTGCTTGGAATTTATGTCTCGATTTAAAAAATAACGGGCTGCTCGCCAAACCTACACACGGCAATATCATTCGATTTACACCCCCTCTTGTCATGACTGAAGATCAACTCTATGAATGCATTGAGATCATCAGAAAAACTTTTCTTGCATTCGCTGAACGGATTGGCAAGGGTGAAATTTCCATGATAAACAGCTAAATTACTGTAAGTCACAGACCATCAATTTCACTGTTCCTTTTTCATTAACTGACTATTTGTAAAATTGCCAGTAAAGTATCATCAATAAATTGACACTTATGTCTCAAATCATCAGTCCGCAAAATGTTCGCTCTATCATCTCAAAACATCTCATCGCAGATGGTTATGACTTGGTCTTAGACCTGAAAAAAAGCAAGGGGGCCTATTTACACGATTCTTCCAGAGGTGTGGACTATCTCGATTTCTTTACTTTTTTTGCTTCAAATCCGCTTGGAATGAATCATGAACGCCTTGCGGGCGACCCGGAATTTGTTGCAAAGCTTGGCCAGGTTGCAATTAACAAACCATCCAATTCGGATATCTATACTGAAGAGATGGCCGAATTTATCGAAACTTTCTCCAGGGTCGGTATTCCCGATTACCTGCCTTATGCTTTTTTTGTGGCTGGCGGAGCCGTTGCCGTGGCTAATGCCTTAAAAGTGGCTTTTGACTGGAAGGTTCAAAAAAACTTCAGAAAGGGCTACCGGAATGAGAAAGGCCACAAGGCACTTCATCTCGACAAGGCTTTTCATGGCCGCACAGGCTATACCCTGTCTTTAACGAACACAGAACAAAACAAAATTAAATATTTTCCAAAATTCGACTGGCCGCGCATTCATAATCCGGCCATTCAATTTCCTCTCAATGAAGTAAATACAAAAAAAGTAGCTCTTGAAGAGGAACAGGCTATTCAGCAAGCCAGACAATACTTTGAAACATTCAAAGATGATATCGCCTGTATTGTATTGGAACCGATACAGGGTGAAGGAGGCGACAACCACTTCCGGCTGGAATTTCACCAGGCACTTCGCAATCTTGCCGATGAATTTGAAGCCCTCTTCATCTATGATGAAGTACAGACCGGTGTCGGGTTAACCGGTAAATTCTGGGCACATGAGCATTATGTTCGGCCCGACATTATCGCTTTCGGAAAAAAGGCCCAGGTTTGCGGCATCCTTGCCAGTAAACGGGTTGATGATATTGAAACGAATTGTTTTCATGTATCATCCCGTATTAATTCAACATGGGGAGGAAACCTGGTAGATATGGTTCGCTTTCAAAGAATTCTGGAGGTTATCGAAGAAGATAACCTGATAGACCATGTTCACGAAACCGGCCAGTATTTACTGGAAAAAATTACCCGGCTGGCCGATGAAGAAGAATATATAACCAATGCAAGAGGAAAAGGTTTGTTCTGCGCAATTGACTTTCCGGATACCCATTCACGCGATGCAGTAAGAAAGGAATGCATGAAAAACCATCTGATGATACTTGGCTGCGGAACCAGGAGCATACGCTTTCGCCCGCCTCTTACTATCCAAAAAGAACAAATTGATGACGCTATTGAAATCCTGAAAAAAAGCTACAAGGATGCACTTGAAAAATGCCCGATAGCCAAATAATTACATTTGTTTTGACTGATTAGGGCATCTTTTTCAGCGGGCACCCCCGCAGAAAATAGGATGATGCCCCAACTAATGAGTACGGATTCTCCTGACGGATGGATGCCGCAGGCTTTCATCCACCCGCCCTTCTTGTCTTGAAACGGTCAGTCATTCTGAGACCCCAGTCTGTGTTTTTATGATGGGGCCGAATAATCTCCATTCATTTGTGAAAACTAAGTCTAAGTTCGCGATTAGCTTTAAAGAATGTGTACATATGTAGCCCCAAATACTTCGCATATCTGAAACCGGATATCGAAAATCGCATATCAAATTGCTCTGAATTCGATCACTGTTACCAAATTTTTTAAGACCATAATCCGATTGAATTATTTTTTCCTTTCTCTAAGCTTTTTGATGGCATAAGCTCCGCCAGCAACAGCGAGGATTCCAAGTCCTCCGTCTATCGGTGTCTGTGAGGGTTTGGAAGGCGGTGGTGGCGGTTGTGCTGAAAGAAAGTCTGGAAATACGAAGATCAGAGCTAAAGTCAACAGTATAATTCCGGTGATTAGAATATGCTTTTTCATTTTCATAAGTTAATATGCTTAGTTTCTCTCTTTAGTTTTACAAAGCGCAAATATAATAAAAAAAGAAACTTCATACAGTATAAAAATCCGTTTTTTTATCAGATTTTACTCAGAATCTGGTCAACATAGTCAAGCTTTTCCCATGTAAATTCATCTCTTCCAAAATGGCCGTAAGCAGCGGTTTTTCTGAATCCCGGATTTTTTAGATGGAGTCTTGAGATAATGCCTGCAGGAGTAAGATCGAACAGGGAAGTGATTGCTTTTACAAGTGCCTGATTGCTGACTTTGCCGGTTCCGTAAGTATTAACACTTATGGATACCGGATCGGCAACACCAATTGCATAAGCAACCTGGACGAGACATTCTTCAGCTAAATTTGCAGCAACCACATTTTTTGCGATATGGCGGGTGGCATATGCAGCGCTCCGGTCTACCTTTGAAGCATCTTTACCGGAAAAAGCACCGCCGCCGTGTGCGCCCCTTCCCCCATAAGTATCAACAATGATTTTTCGCCCGGTTAAACCGGTATCACCATGCGGGCCGCCAATCACAAATTTTCCTGTTGGGTTTATATGCAGAATAGTGGCAGAATCTAACAGTACGTCGGGAATAACTTCCTGTATCAAATATTTTTTTATGTCTTGCTTGATTTGTTCCTGCTCAACACCTTCATCATGCTGGGTAGATATTACGATGGTATCTATCCTTTTTGGTTTGTTATTTTCATCATATTCTACGGTTACCTGGCTCTTGCTGTCCGGCCCGAGATAGGGCATCAGGGTTGTTTCCTTACGAATACTTGCCAATTTTCTCAATAATTCATGGGAAAATTGCAGCGTCATGGGCATATAGGCATCCGTCTCAGTGGTTGCATAACCGAACATCATGCCCTGGTCGCCGGCGCCCTGCTTTTTATCATCTCCCTTATCCACGCCCATCGCGATATCTTCGCTTTGCTGATGTATAGCAGAGATCACCCCGCAGGAATCGGCATCAAAACGATAACTTGCCTTCGTATACCCGATATCACGAATAACAGAGCGCACGGTTTCCTGGATGTCAACATAAGCTTTGGTGCGCACTTCGCCGGATATTATAGCGAGCCCGGTTGTAACCAGTGTTTCTACTGCTACACGGGAGTCGCGATCCTGTGTAAGCATGGCATCAAGGATGGCATCTGAAATCTGGTCTGCTACTTTATCCGGGTGTCCCTCCGATACCGATTCTGAAGTAAAAAGGTTTTTCATAAACAGGTTAATGAAATGTTAATTGATCGACTAAAGCCTGCTAATTTACAAAAATCAATCATTCTTTTCTTAAAAAGTATGCCAGGTTAATCATCAAACAGATCATGCCCGGCTTTATCCGCAGCTTGTTTTGTGATGCCGAGATATCGATAGGTTTTAATTGTTGCGACCCGGCCTTTCGGGGTTCGCTGTAAAAACCCTTCTTTGATCAAGAAGGGTTCATAAACTTCTTCAATGGTGCCCTTTTCTTCCCCAACAGCCACCGCCAGTGTCCCAAGGCCTACCGGGCCGCCCTGGTAGTTTTCAACTATGGCTTTTAGTATCCTGACATCCATATCATCAAGTCCATTTTCATCTACATCAAGGGCATTCAGTGCTTTATCCGCAATTTTGTCGTCAATTGAATCCAGCCCATCCACCTGGGCAAAATCCCGTGTGCGCCTCAGCAGTTTATTCACAATACGGGGGGTGCCGCGACTCCTTCTTGCAATTTCAAAGGCCCCTTTTTCGGTGATCCCAAAATTGAGGATATGTGCGGTTCTGAGAGCAATTCTCTGAAGTAATTCTGTGTCGTAATAATCCAGCCGCATGTCGATTCCAAAACGGGCACGCAAGGGTGCAGTAAGAAGTCCCTTGCGGGTGGTGGCGCCAACAAGTGTAAAAGGATTCAGGTCTATTTGAACACTGCGGGCATTGGGTCCGGAATCGATTACAATGTCTAATTTGTAATCTTCCATTGCCGAATACAGATATTCTTCAATCACCGGGTTTAATCGGTGAATTTCATCAATAAAGAGTACATCTCCTTTTTCAAGATTTGTAAGTAATCCGGCAAGGTCGCCGGGTTTTTCCAAAACCGGCCCGGTAGTGGGTTTAACCTGCACACCCATTTCCCTGCCAACTATATATGCAAGAGTAGTTTTTCCCAGCCCGGGTGGCCCTGAAAGGATTACATGATCGAGAGCTTCGCCACGTTTTTTTGCAGCCCTGATAAAGACAGACAGGTTTTGAATCACTTTTTGCTGGCCTACAAATTCATGCAATGTGGAGGGGCGCAAGCTTTCTTCGAGTGCCGGTTCTTTTATATTCGGATTTAAAATGGGATTTTGCAATTGATTCTCTGTCTGTGTATTCGTCTTAACTTAATGCAATAATAATTAACTTGCGATTGAATTGCTGAACCGTTGATATTAGTACAGCAGCAGCACTTCTGCAAATGGTTGATTTACCGGATAATGAGTTGAAATACATCATGAAACAAGATGAATTAAATTTTTTTGGCCCCGATTATTTCGATAACTATGAATTGAGCTGGCTCAAGTTCAACTGGAGAGTTCTTGCAGAAGCTGAACGGGATGACCTTCCGTTGCTTGAAAGGGTTAAATTTATTGGTATTGTATGTTCTAATCTGGATGAGTTTTTTCAGAAAAGGGTTGGCGGGCTTAAACGCCAGTTTCATGCTGAATTAAAAGAACTTACCGTGGATGGACGCACACCCAGTGAACAGTTGCGCGAAATCAGAAAAGAGGTTTTAAAGATGATTAAGCGATACAGGTCTTGCTACCTGGATTCTCTAAAACCTCTTCTTGAAGAGGAAGGAATTAGTTTTCGGGAATACCCAGAGCTCGAACCGGCTTTGCAGGATAAAGCTGATGAATATTTCGAAAAACAGATATATCCTATCATAACCCCCCTTGCTGTAGACGAGGCCCATCCGTTTCCATTTATTTCGAATAAAAGCAGGTCGCTGGCAATCAAGCTGAAACATCTTGAAACCGGACAGGATCTTTTTGCACGAATAAAAATTCCGTCAAATCGTCCCCGGTGGGTTGAACTCGACAGCAGTTCAGGTAAAGTTTTACTTTCCGTAAAAGATCTGATTTTAGCTAAATTGCACCGCGTTTTCCCCGGTGTGGACGTACTTTCTGCAAATGTATTTCGCGTAACCCGAAATGCGGATATTGAGAGAAATGAGGAAGAGGCTGATGATTTACTTGAGATGATTGAGGAAGAACTTCGTGAAAGGAGATTTGCCAAGGTAGTACGCCTCGAAATCGACAATAAAATGCCTAAAGATGTTAAAAATTACATCATTCAAAAGCTGGGCTTAAAAAAAACGGATGTTTTTGAAATGGATGGCCCGATTGGCCTTGCAGATGTTATGCAGATTTATTCATTGAAAGGGTTTAATCATCTTAAGTATGAATCGTGGACACCTGCCCTGCACCCGGTTTTTCGGCATTCCATTGATGAAGCACTGCCATCGGTATTTAATGTAATCAGGAAAAATGATTTCATTGTTCACCATCCTTACCACAGTTTTGAAACATCCACACAACGGTTTGTAGAAGAGGCTTCCCGCGATCCAAAAGTATTGGCCATTAAACAAACCATGTACAGAACATCAAGTGATTCACCATTAATGCACGCACTAATGCGCGCTGCGGATGCGGATAAGCAGGTGGCAATTTTGATTGAGTTAAAAGCCCGTTTCGATGAAGAACGAAATATTATATGGGCTCAACGTCTCGAAAAAGCCGGGGTTCATGTGTCGTATGGAATAACGGGGCTTAAAATACATTCCAAGATAACCATTGTGGTACGTGAGGAAAATGATGGCCTCAGAAGATATGTACATATCGGTACCGGGAATTATCATCCGGATACGGCACAATTGTATGAAGATTTTGGATATTTTACATGCCGCGAAGATATTGCTTCAGATGTCTCGGATGTTTTTAACCTTCTTACAGGTTATGCTCCGGATCAAACGTTTAAAAAATCGTTTGTTGCTCCCAAACACATGCGCAATAATTTCGAGAATCTGATTAATACAGAAATTTCTGAAGCAGAAAATGGCAGGAAGGGAAGAATAATTGCGAAAATGAACAGCCTCGAGGATCCGTTGATCATTCAGAGATTATACGAGGCTTCTGAAGCAGGAGTAAAAATTGATTTGATTGTGAGGGGAGTATGCAGGCTGTTTCCGCAAAGAGAAGGTTTGAGCGAAAATATAAAGGTACATTCAATTATTGGCCGTTTTCTGGAACATTCCCGGTGTTATTATTTCTATAACCAGGGGAATGAATGTTACTATATGGGTTCCGCCGACTGGATGCACCGTAATCTGGATGCCCGTGTGGAGCTGCTCGCACCTATCGAACATCCGGCACTCAAGAAATATTTGAAATTTATACTTGAGGTGAATTTAAATGATAATCAGCAGCGATGGGTCATGAAATCCAATGGCAAGTATAAACGGATAAAACCAAAGAAAGGGCAAGAAATACTCAATACTCACTACCTGCTCATGAATCACGCCAAAAGAAATCTTGACCCCATTCCTAAAGCTGACACGTATATGAAATCGTAGAATAAAGGGATTGTATTTTAACCGATCAAGGTTCATCAAACGACATATCAAAATCTGTATAGCCAAGCTGGAGATTGATGATCTTTAGTAATTCAAAAGAGGATTCCTGAAAGCGTCCGGAGAGTGAAAATACCTGATGCAGCGTGAGCCGCGCATTTTCGAGGTCTCTAAGCTGCAGGTAACTGTTTCCCAAAAACCACAAATTCTTTTCCCGGATCTGTATATCTGCGTGTGTATTTGTTGATGCAGAACGGAAAAAGGTTATGGCCTCATCGAAATTCCCGGTATTGTATAAAAGTATACCGAGATTCATTTCCACTTTCAATTTTTGAAGGGAAGAGAGAGGTTCATTATACAGTTGCCTGAAACGTAAAATGGCCGAATCTGTATTGTTTTCATATGCAGTAACAAGAGCTGCATTTATGGCTAAATCCAGTACTCCCGGGTTGTCATGGTCAGAGCGGAAAATATCCACACCGGCCAGTTCTGTAATATCAATACTGCTGATTATGGATTTTTCCAGGGCTTCTGCTTCAGAAATCGAAAAAAACTGTAATCCTACTACAATAACAATTGCAATGGCTGTTGCGTATAACCACGATTGCAAGCCCGAAATCCGGACGATTTTTGCCTCTGACGGTGCATTCAAAAAATTCGGCTTATCACCTTTTTTTATCAGTTCCCTCAGGTGCAGCTCTGTTTCGAACCAGTAATAAAAATCAGGGTATTGAAGGAATAGTTTCCACAGTTCGTTTATCTCTTCCTGGGAAAGGTTTCCTTTGATGTAATGATCAATTTTTCTCAACAGCTCGATTTGTTCCTTGTTTTTCATGGTTTAAGATTTTTGAATACCAAAGGAGCCAAAGCTAAATTCATGTCCTTATATGTATGAACTCTTTTTTTCAATTTTCTTACAATTTTTTTTCACTTTTTTTTAGAGGTGCCCTTACACAGTCACTCAATTGCTGCACAGCCCGGTGTTTTCTGGCCCAGGCGTTTCCGATTGATATATCGAAATACTCGGCAATATCTTCAGGATCTGCCTCAGGGTGTTCAAATAAAAATTCCATTAAATTTCGATAATGCTGTTTCAACTTGCCAAGACACTCCTGCAATAGTGCCAAATATTCTGTACGGATGAGCTTGCTTGTTTGTTCAGCCGGCGCAACCAGTTCCTCGCATACTACGTCCATATTTCCAGAGTCAAATATCTGAATCGTTTTATAGTAGCTGTGCCTTGCCCCCGTTAACATATATGATAGCAAACCGGATGGGCTATTTATTTCTCCATTCCGGATTTTAGGGATGATATATTCAAACATTCTCTGAACGGAATCCTCTGCATTTTCAGCAGTGGCACCGAAATTAGAAATGAGATACCTCTCTAATATGGGTATGGCTTCTGCAATTAGTTTATCTGTTTTTCGCTGATCGCCTTCTTGAATAGCATGTACCAATTCAGAATAATTCATAGCCCCCAAATTCCATAGCCTCGTCTAATATCATAGTTGATTAAAAATGAGTGAAAAAAATATAACAGTGAAAGTGTCTTTGTAATTTTATTTCTGAATCTATTTTAAATAAAAATATAATCATAAATCATAAACGGCTATTACGTGTCATTTAATTATGGATTAAGTTTTTGTTTCTCAAGCTGATATAGCCGTCTCCTGCAATAATGATGTGGTCAATAACCGGTATTCGAAGCATATCTCCTGAATCACAAAGCCGTTTCGTCAGTTGAATATCTGCTTTTGATTCCTTGAGGTGTCCGGATGGATGGTTATGAACCAGTATGATACTGTGAGCATGGTTCAGGATTGCCTGTCGCATAACTTCTGCAGGCTCAACAATGGTTGCGGTTGTGCCTCCCGAACTGATTTTTTTATATCCGGTCAGCACTTTCGAATTATTCAGAAAAGCCACATAAAACTCTTCATGGTGCAGATCGCGCAAACGCGGCATAAAATAAGCAGCAGCAGCCTCAGGTGAGTTCATAATAATTTCATCCCCAAGTGAAGATATCTGAATTCTGCGCGACAATTCAAAAACAGCTTCGAGCGAAATGGCTTTAACCCTGGCAATACCGGGAATCACCTGCAGTGCCTGCCAATCCTGTTTCGAGAGATTTCGCAAGCCCCGA
>SKKO01000099.1 GCA_007123715.1 Balneolaceae bacterium
GAAAGAGAGTATGAATTTGCAAAGCAAGACTCCGTTAGTTTTTTTACCAACATAACCGCCGATGGTAATTTCAGGGAATTACTTGTTCGCAACAGGGGAAATACTGTGAAAGCAAGTACACCTGTACCTGAAGTGAACCACCATCTTTTTTCATTTTTCAGGCTGCAAATTGTACTTGTTTTTTTTGGCCTGTTCTGTTTCTCGATACTTGCGATATTGGGCTTTAAACATTACAGTCTTTTTGGTCAAAACCGCAGATTCAGAGACAGG
The DNA here is from genome assembly GCA_007123715.1 of Balneolaceae bacterium. Lineage (GTDB taxonomy): Bacteria > Bacteroidota > Rhodothermia > Balneolales > Balneolaceae > Rhodohalobacter. The sequence continues at coordinate 271 of SKKO01000099.1, forward strand.
CTGGTTGACGGGCTTTCCCTGGCTACCATTCTCTTTTTAACAGTTTTAATCTTTGCAACTCAGTACGCGGTAAATATTCAGAATGAAAAGAATGTTCAAAGAGATTTAACCCAAAATCTGAACAGTATTTCGGAATCATTAAAAGAGAGAAACATTTTTTCAGAGAACGCCGATGCAATAGATGTACTGACCGGAATAATGACCACTGCAAATGCAGATCTCATATTATATCGCGAGTCTAATGTATTGTATTCCACGACGCCACAAATATTTACTCAATACTTGCTTCCATCGGCACTTTCTTACCCTGCTTATGAATTTCTTTTTAACAGGCAACGAACCCATTATTTAACAACGGCAAGAATCGGCAATGAAGAGATGACTATCGGATATCGCACGATAAATGATGCAGAGGGCAATATTGCAGGTGTACTGGCCATACCCACATTTACACATTCACCTGTTTACAGCGAACAACTCCTCGAAACCACCAGTTATCTTTTTGTGGTTTATCTCTTTATTTTCGCACTTTTTATCGGAGGTTCTGTATTCCTGTCCAATCAGCTCACCAAACCACTGAAAGTTATTCAGACCGGTTTAAACCAGATATCACATGGTGACATGAAAACCAAGGTCACCGTTACCAGCCGCGATGAAATCGGTTCACTAGCCAATGCCTACAATAACATGGTTCATCGGCTCGATTTTGCCCAAAAAGAACTAATGAAAGCAGAGCGCGAGTCGGCATGGAAAGAGATGGCACAACAGGTGGCACATGAGATCAAAAATCCGCTAACTCCCATGAAATTGAATCTTCAACATTTGCAGAGACGTCTTGAAAGCGAACCTGACAAAGCAATGGAACTCAAACCAATCATCGAAAAAACCATTGCAAACATTATTGACCAAATCGAGTCTTTAAATAAAATAGCTTCTGATTTTTCTAAATTTGCAAGGCCGATATATGAACCTAAAAAAAATGGCGATCTCACCATTCTTGTAAAATCTGTTGCTGAACTTTACGAGCACGAGGAGAACGCAATTATCAAAGTCAAACTTCCCAATAAAGAACTTATTGCACCTATTGTAGAAGCTGAACTCAGACGCGCGCTTATTAACCTGGTAAAAAATGCTCTTGAGGCTTCTCATAATGGGAAAGTGAGCATCGAAATCAGGCTCAAACAGCAAAATGACTATGCCATAATACAGGTGAAAGACAATGGATTGGGGATTGATATAAATGATCGTGATAAAATTTTTCTGCCGAAATTCTCTACCAAATCCAGTGGAACCGGTCTCGGACTCGCCATTTCCAAAAAAATTATAGAAGCACACGACGGCGATATCTGGTACGAATCAAAAGGAAGACAGGGTACATCCTTCTTTATCCGCCTTCCTTTAACCTGACATCTTTCGCCTTTTTGACATTCGAGTCATCTGACGAGTCACCCTGAATCATCTCCAATCATTTTAAAGAGCACATTTATCGAAAAACTCGTCTGATGACTTTTCCTCCCGCAACCTGCACTTTCGAGCCATCTGACGAGTCACCCCGAATCATCTCCAATCATTTTAAAGAGCACATTTATCGAAAAACTCGTCTGATGACTTTACATGCATCACCTTTTCAGATGACACAACCCTGAAATATGTCATACCTTTTTGGGTTAAATTTCGTACCATCTGCCCTGCTTATGAATAGTGCACATCCTACATATTTTACACAGGTCAAAACAGAAGTCTCCGCACTCCTGAAAATAGGGATCCCGGTAATCCTTGCACAACTGCTGCAGATGAGCATGAGCTTTGTAGATACAGTGATGGCAGGCCGCCTTTCACCCGAAGACCTTGCAGCCGTAGCTGTCGGTTCCAGTATTTTGATGCCCGTCGTAGTCCTTTGCCTTGGCTGCATGATGGCTGTAACGCCGATTGTTGCACAGAATGTAGGAGGGCGGGATTTCTTTAAAATCGGAAAAAATGTGCGTCAGGTTTTGTGGCTGAGCCAGATATTGGCATTGCCAAGCTTTTTCATCCTTCGCAACCTGGAATGGGCATTTCTTTTGATTGGTGTAACCGAAGACATCATCCCTATCGCGTCCGGTTACCTCAAAGCCATTTCCTGGGGAATCTTTCCCGCATACGCCTATGGTGCTCTTCGCTATTTTAATGAAGGACTCAGTGTTACCCGGCCGGCCATGTTTGTGGCGCTTGTCGGAACTCTTGTGAATATACCGGCAAACTACATCCTGATGTTTGGCAAATTCGGATTTCCACGTCTCGGGGCTGTAGGAACCGGATACGCATCAGCCCTCGTTTTTAGCGTGATGTTTATAGGGATGCTCTGGTTTACATACAGCCATAAACCCTATCGGCGATTTGAAATCTTCAGCAGGTTTCGTCTTCCGGAAAAAGCCTACCTGAAAGAACTGCTTCAGGTTGGTGTGCCTATTGGCATTGGCTCTGCCATGGAAGTAACGATGTTTGCTGCAGTAAGCCTGATGGTGAGTACCTTAAGCACAGTTGCTGTGGCCGGCCATCAGGTTGCCATCAATTTTGCCGCCATGATGTTCATGATCCCGTTTGGTTTATCTGTGGCTATCTCGGCCAGGGTTGGAAATTCCATCGGCAGAAAACGCCCGGATGAAGCCCGTTTCAGGGGGTATATTGGAGTATTTGTATCCTGCTGTTTGATGTGTGCAACTGCTCTCATTATTTTTCTCTTCCCCGAACAGATCGCAGCCATCTACACGGATGATATTCCTGTAACCGAAGTGGCCGTTCAGCTCCTGTTTATGGCTGCAGTTTTTCAAATTTCAGACGGGCTGCAAGTCAGTGGTTTCGGAGCTCTGCGCGGGTTAAAAGACACAACTGTTCCCATGTTTGTTAACCTCGTGGCGTATTGGGTTATAGGCATACCGATTGCCTATTACATGGGATTTATTGCAGGCTATGGCGCCCCCGGGCTTTGGATGGGGCTTATTGCCGGGCTGACTGTGGCGGGAATTTTACATAATATCCGTTTCTATAAGAAAACAGGAAATATGGGTGCATGATTGTACACCGCACCTTACTGCAAGAGACCGAAATCCCTTTCGTCGCAGTCTGGCGCGCAGTGGCTTTCGGGGTTAAGCTAAATTGAACGATTAAGCTGATTTTCAGATTGATCTCTATATATTGCAGTTAATTATTAAACATGCTGAACCATGCCAAATTATATTCATCATATTGAAACCGCTGTTCCCGGATACTCATATACACAGAACGATCTGCGCGATCGGATGAAAAAAATAGTTCACGGTTCAGACCGCGAGATCCGGATGATCCACGCACTGTTTTCACGATCGGGAATTAAAACCCGCCATTCAGTAGTAAATGATTTTCGCGAACAAGGCTCACATACACTCTTTTTTAACGGGCAGGGAGAGTCACCGGGTACCCGCAGCCGCAATGATACCTACATCCGTGAAGGGCGGAAGCTTTTCGTAGGTGTAGCTCAGAAACTTATTGACAACAGTGATTTTCAGCCCGAAGCAATTACCCATCTTATTACCGTTTCATGTACCGGTTTTTATGCACCCGGACCAGATTTTGATATTATTAGATCTCTGGGATTGAATCACAATATTGAGCGGTACCACCTTGGTTTTATGGGATGTTATGCTGCCATTCCGGCCTTAAAAATGGCTGATCAGCTCTGCCGGGCGAATAGAGATGCTGTTGTGATGGTGGTATCTGTGGAATTATGCACTATCCACTTCCAGGCCAATCCTTCTATGGATGATTTACTTTCATCAGCTGTATTTGCCGATGGAGGGTCAGGAGCTATTATCAGTAATAAAAAACCTGAAAAAAGATCTTACGAAATAAAAGGATTTGCTTCGGCACTCACTCAAAAAGGAGAGAAAGACATGGCCTGGTCTATAGGTGATCATGGTTTTAATATGATTCTCTCCAACTACATTCCGGAACTGCTTGGTGAGGGAATGGAAGATTTTCTGATTCCGGTTTTAAAAAGATTTCATTTGACCAAAGATGATATTGACCTGTGGGCGATTCATCCCGGGGGACGCGCTATTTTGGATAAGACAGAGAAAATCCTAAAACTATCCGGTAACTCCCTAAATGCATCCAGAACGGTGTTATCGGGATTCGGAAATATGAGCAGTGCCACAATCCTGTTTGTTCTTAAACAGCTATTAGGAGATCAGACAAATACACCTGAAAACCGAACCCTTGCAATGGCCTTCGGCCCCGGCCTTACTATTGAGACGGCGTTGCTAAACAGGTTGGACTCTTGAGTGTTTCGTTTTTAAGTACTTAGTATTGATGTGTTTTTATCTGATTATAATTGAACCGCAGCTTATAACAGGCACAAAGTCCATAGGGAGAGGCGGGTTGTTAACGCCGGTTTATTTTGTCTTGCACCAGCACATTTTTATCTTACGCCAGAACCTATTTGTAGTACTTTTAGCTAACCTTAAGCCCTCACAGAGGTGATCTCTGAAAAGACCCGAATAGAAGGGTCACTTTTTCAGGTCTCTCTTTAATTGTCATACCTTTTGCCATTAAATAATGCCTCTTTTTCACTCAAAACGAAATGAAAATCTCACTGAATGGATGGATAGGCCCGATTGCAATCCGGAGCTGTTATCCAATACATATGCTCAGTTTGCCGGTATTAACCGACTGTTATCGGGCTGGGAAAAAATCTACCGGCAACATCTGAAGCCGGTATTTGAGCAAAAAAGCGGGCGATCAACCGTTCTCGATATTGGGTGTGGCGGCGGGGATATTATCCGCATGCTTCACGGGCTTTGCCGGCAAGACGGGCTGCAAGTTTCATTTACCGGAATTGACCCCGACGAACGGGCACTTCATTTTGTGGATAACCTTAAAGAACACCCGGATATTCAATTCAGTGCCGTTACGTCACAGGATCTTGTCCATGAAAACCGGAAATTTGATGTGGTTATTTCGAACCACCTGATTCATCATCTCAAAAGGCATGAATTAAAATCGTTGTGCTCTGATGCGGCATTACTCGCTGAACACCTGGTTTTATTCAGTGATATCGAACGATCTGATGTTGGTTACGCGGCTTTTGCCATTTTTGCCCCCCTCCTCTTTCGGAACAGCTACATTGTAAAAGATGGGCTCATTTCCATAAAGCGGAGCTTTAGAAAAGATGAACTGCAGGAGATACTTGGGAGCGAATGGCTGGTGAAACGTCAGTTCCCATTCCGCCTGCAGGCCATTCATCATGAGCTTGCGAACGAATGACTAAAGAAATGCATATTGTGATTGCCGGCGGCGGTCCGGCAGGGCTTTTTGTTGCCGGGCGGTTGTTGCAACTTGGATTCAGCTGTACCGTACTTGAGAAAAAAAAAGTGCCTGATCCTCATTCCCGGTCTTTGGGCATTCATCCCGTTTCTCTTGAGCTGTTTTATAGTGCCGGAATAGCTGACCCTTTTCTTGAACAGGGTATAAAAATCAGGAAAGGTATTGCGTTTTGGAACCGGGATAAAATCGGCGAAATTTCTTTCCAACAGTGCCCCGGGAAGTTCAATTATGTACTTTCTCTGCCGCAATGGGAAACAGAAAAAATTCTCGAAGAATGGGTTCATTCTCTCAACCCGGAAACTATCATCAGAGGTGCAGAGGTCACAAACCTTGATCAGGATCCCGCCTCTGTTTGCCTGTACTACCTGCATAATAACCGTGAAAAAAAGATTAAGGCAGACTTTGTTGTTGGCTGTGACGGGAAAAACAGTACTGTAAGGAGACTTCTAAATATTCCATTCATGGGAAACCCTTATCCTGACACTTATGTAATGGGTGATTTTTCTGATAGTACCCCGTTTGGAAACGATGCTGCTGTTTACCTGAACCGGGATGGGCTTATCGAATCATTTCCATTACCGGGCAGAATGAGACGCTGGGTGGCAAAAACGGACTCTTTCGTTGCAGCCCCTGAATCTGAATACCTTCATCACGTCATTGAAGAACGTACCGGCCATTCACTTACCTCCTCAACTAATACAATGATGAGCAGTTTCGGGGTTCAGCATTTTCTTGCCGACTCGTATTATTCGGGTAGAGTTCTTTTAGTCGGGGACTCTGCACATGTGGTTAGCCCGATTGGCGGGCAGGGAATGAACCTTGGCTGGCTCGATGCTGAAGCATGTGTCCACACCATATCAAAAGCTGCTGAACAGATTCCGGACATTCCGCGTTTATTCATGGAATACTCTAATCATCAGAAAAAAATCGCCAGACAGGTCGCAAGACGGGCAGAAATAAATATGTGGCTTGGAAGAAAAGAAAACTCAGGGCCTATGATTCAACTCTCAGCCCGTTTGATCACAAAAAAACCTATTTCAAACCTGCTTGCCCGTGTCTTTACCATGCGGGGCCTTGGATCATGGTGGTTTTGACCCGGACATCCTATATTTGAAGATACTGGCTTGCGCATTGGCATGACGGCATAAAGTTATAAAATCAACCGTGGTTTTTCCTCCATTTTTTTATGTACATTCAGTTACGCTTAAACCTGTAAAAAATGAACTGAGGTAACCTCTATGTGGAAATCAATATTGATTTTTGGACTGTCACTATTTTTTATACTACCAGTGAATACTCATGCCCGGCAAGCCGATACGAAAATGTTAACTCTGGAAGATGCCAAACGGATTGCTGATGCTGCCGAAATACGTGCTAATCAGGATAACTGGACAGTTGTAATCGCTGTGGTAGATGAAGGCGGCCACCTTTTACTGCTTCGCCGGCTGGATGGCACACAAATCGGGAGTGTTGAGATTGCAATGCAAAAAGCAAAAACTGCAGTATTTTATAAACGACCAACCAAAGCATTCCAGGACGGTGTCGCGGCCGGTAATGTGGGTATCCTGAATCTGCCTGATGTACTGCCATTCGAAGGTGGTATCCCGATTATGCATGACGGAAAGGCGATCGGTGCAATCGGAGTAAGCGGCGTAACTGCCCAGCAGGATGGAATCATTGGCCAGGCAGGGCTGGATGCCTTGTAGAACTCTGGAATTGGTGAACTGGTAGCCATTAATTTCGCCCCAACCGGGTACAATACTATCTCAGAGATGATATTAAAAAACTTCGTGCACCTTTGTACCTTGGTGTCTTAGTGGCTAATTCTGTTTATTCAAAAACAATCGTCTTATCCCTGAAAATAAACACCCGTTCTTCAAGCACCAGCTTCAGGGCGGCAGCAAGTACATTTTTTTCAATGTCGCGCCCGGCTTGTGCCATACCCTCAGCCGTATAGGCATGGTTTACAGGGATCACATTTTGAGAAATGATTGGCCCTTCATCCAGATTTTCTGTAACAAAATGCGACGTTGCCCCTATAATTTTCACCCCCCTTTCAAAGGCTTGCCGGTAAGGTGACGCGCCAACAAATGCCGGTAAAAATGAATGGTGGATATTGATGATCCGGTTGGGGTAGCGAGCCACAAATTCTGGTGTAAATACTCTCATATATTTTGCCAGAACAATAAAATCAGGACTGTAACCGGCAATGCATTCTGAAATTTGCTCTTCATGATCTTTCCGCGACAACCCAGAAACCGGGATATGATGAAATGGGATTTCGAATGAATCGGCAAGAGGCCGTAGATCATGATGATTACTGACAACAGCTTTCACCTCGCAAGGCAGCTCACCGTATGTGGCACGCAATAGCAGGTCGCCCGGACAGTGCGGTTCCCGGGTGGCAAGAATCACAACAGGCCTTCTTTTGATAGCCGTCAGACGAATATTAGCATCCCCGGGCAAAACATCTTTCAGGTTCTGTAGGAATGTGTCATCCAGATTATTGCCTTCCACAGCGGTACGCATAAAAAAGTGGGATGAGTCAGCATCCACAAACTCCTGATTACTGATGATATTCAAATCTTTGGCATAAACCTGTTTTGTGATGTTATATACTAGCCCTTTTTGGTCGGGGCAATCGATCAGTAAAATCTGGTTCGTCATTGTTATATGATTTGTTGTACTACAAAAAACCCGGCACCGGGCCGGGTTTGATCACAAAAATCGGGGCACATCCGCATGAATGTTTCATCAATCTTGCAAAAATTTTTATTATGTAATTCCTGCAGTTATTTGTCCAATGCTAAAAAGTCGCGAAGTACTTTGTGCAGGATACCCCCATTACGATAGTAATCGATTTCAACGGGTGTATCAATTCTGCAAACCGTATCGAATTCTGTGACAGTTCCATCGGTTTTTTTCGCTATTACCTTAACGGTTTGCCTTGGTTTCAGGTTATCATCTACATGAATATCAAAGGCTTCTGAACCATCCAGCCCTAAACTCTCATGAGTTTGGCCATCGGCAAATTGAAGCGGTAATACTCCCATCCCAACAAGGTTAGAACGGTGAATTCGCTCGTAAGAAGCAGCAATTACGGCGCGTACTCCTAGCAGAATGGTTCCTTTTGCAGCCCAATCACGGGACGATCCTGTTCCGTATTCATGACCAGTAAGGGCAACAAGAGGGGTTCCATCCTCTATGTATTTTTCAGCTGCCTCAAAAATGGTAGTAATTTCACCGGTTGGATGATATTTTGTAAATCCTCCCTCTGTACCCGGTGCAAGCTGATTTTTAAATCTCACATTGGCAAACGTGCCGCGTGTCATCACCCTGTCGTTACCACGACGTGAACCGTAAGAATTAAAGTCCCTTATTTCCACGTCGTTTTCGACCAGATATTTACCGGCAGGGCTGTCGGATTTGATATTTCCGGCAGGCGAGATATGGTCTGTAGTAATCGAATTCCCGACTTTCACAAGAACACGTGCTCCCGAGATGGGGGCAATCGGCTTGGGATCTTTGCTCATATTCTTAAAGAAAGGAGGCTCCTGGATGTAGGTGGATTCATCTTTCCATTCATACAACTCACCGCCGGCAACGGGAATCTTATCCCACGCTTCCGATTCAAAAATATCGCCGTACATTTTATCAAAAAGTTCGGGGCGAATCGCTTCATCCAGAAATTCGGTGATTTCAACACTTGTTGGCCATACATCTTTCAGGTACACATCGTTGCCATCTTTGTCTTTTCCTAATGGCTCGCTGGTGAGGTCAATGTCCACGGTTCCGGCCAGTGCATACGCCACAACCAGCGGCGGGGATGCGAGGTAATTGGCTTTCACATACGGGTGGATACGCCCTTCAAAGTTTCTGTTACCCGACAGAACACCGGCAACAATCAGATCGCCCTCTTTCACGGCATTTTCCACAGCTTCGGGCAGCGGCCCCGAGTTTCCGATGCATGTGGTGCATCCGTAACCTACCAGGTTAAAGCCAAGCTGATTCAAATAGCCGGTTAATCCCGCTTCATTCAAATATTCAGTTACCACACGCGAACCCGGTGCCAGTGAAGTCTTAACATACGGTGGAACTTTCATCCCTTTTTCGACCGCTTTTTTGGCGAGGATTCCGGCTCCAAGCATCACACTCGGGTTAGAGGTGTTGGTACAGCTCGTAATGGCCGCAATCACAACATCCCCGTGCTTCATGTCGATAGACTGGCCGTTTTTAAAAGTACCTATGTTCATCAGTTTTTCCTCCGCCAGGTTAAAGCCCATAGTAGGATCATTGCTGGTGAGGGATGCCTCAAACGTTCGCTTCATATTGGGAAGAGTAATGCGGTCCTGCGGCCGCTTAGGACCGGCCAGTGAGGTTTCCACATCACCGAGATCCAGCTCCAGCACTTCGGTGAACTCCGGATCGGGAGTATCATCGGTACGGAACAGCCCCTGCTCTTTCATATAAGCCTCAACCAGTTTTACCTGCTCTGCAGACCGCCCGGTACGGCTCATGTATCGCAGGGCTTCCTTATCGATTGGGAAAAACCCCATTGTTGCGCCGTATTCGGGGCTCATATTCGCAATTGTTGCACGATCGGGCAGGCTCATGTTGCTGAGGCCTGGCCCAAAAAATTCCACAAATTTACTCACTACACCATGGCGGCGAAGCATTTCGGTTACGGTGAGGGTAAGGTCGGTTGCAGTAATGCCTTCCCTCAGTTTTCCGGTCAGTTTTACGCCAACAACCTCGGGAACCAGCATGTAAATAGGCTGGCCCAACATGGCTGCTTCCGCTTCTATCCCCCCTACACCCCAGCCCAGTATTCCAAGGCCGTTGATCATGGTTGTATGTGAATCGGTACCTACAAGTGTATCTGGATAAGCAACACTGGTACCGTCATTCTCAACACGGGTAAAAACACCTTTTGCAAGGTATTCAAGATTTACCTGATGTACGATACCCCGTCCGGGCGGAACCACCCGGAAATTATCAAATGCTTTCTGCCCCCATTTCAAAAACTCATAACGTTCACGATTTCGCTCCATTTCCCGCTCAACATTAAACATAAATGCGTACTCCTGGCCAAACATATCCACTTGTACAGAGTGGTCTATTACAAGGTCAACAGGAACCTGCGGATTAATAACCGTCGGGTTCCCTCCCATCTCATTCATGGCAGAACGAAGTGCGGCAAGATCCACAACTGCCGGTACACCGGTAAAATCCTGCAGCACTACCCGTGATGGCTTAAAGGGAATTTCTCCTTCAGGTTTTCGTGCATCATAGGCAGCAAGCAGTTTTACATCATCTTCTGTAATTGCATAACCGTCGCACTCTCTCAACACTGCTTCAAGCAGAATTTTTATGGAAAACGGCAGCTTGCTGATGTTTCCGAAACCCATTTCTTCCAATTTTTTCAGGCTGAAAAGATGAGCCTCGCCCGAACCGGTATTAAAAGCTGTTTTCGTTTTCAGGAGTGGGTTTTTGGATGTCATAAATCGTTCCTCAGTTGAATTTTCGGTTAAATAATGTCTTTTTTCAATAGCATTGTAAAATAAGGTATTTTCAGGGAAATATCTTTGGGAATTCAGTTTCGGAATCAACAGCACGTATGAGAATAATCGATAATGAATACCAACCGCCGAATTATGAAGTGGCTGCAGGTTTTGTGTTTGTTCCGGTGTCGTGTGCAGATTTGAGAGTTCTGATGCGGGCGGTTGTTATTTTAAGCTCTTGTGATACGATTATATGACCATTGTTATGGTTATTTCATTGTTTTCAATATCTGTTCAAATCGTCAAGTAAAAAAGCCAGGGTTGGGTTGGATTTGATTTAGGAGCTCCTTTCATAACCCGAGCCGCCCCCGGCAAGAGTCACCAACACAGGGATCCCAAAAACAAGTACGGAAAGGCACTGAGACACAGTATTCTCCGTGCCTTTCCGTGTTTCCGTGGCAAAAAAATCTCTTCCAAATGACTAAAATGACGGGTAAGTCCTATGATTTAGGACACGACACTCAGGGAATAAACAAACATTATATTTTTTCTGTCACCTTCCAATAGTGTAGACCCGCATTTGGAAAAATTTAAGGTTTGGGATGAGTGGAACGCTCATTTGCACCCGGCATCTTGGATGGCGTAACCCGAATCACGCTCCGGAATCATCAATAAAAAATCCTGTGCGTTCCATTCAATGGGCAGAATAGCTCACCGTCATTAGCAGAACACTCCAAAAAAAAACCTGCCCTGAGTAATCGCATCTGCGTCAATTACAATTTTCTATCATTTCGTTATTGCAATCCAATATTTTTACCCTTATTTTTTCAGACTTATCAAATTTGTAGAAACCAGAGAATACCGTGAATACGATTAGTAATAAAACTTATAGCGCAACACCCTCTACCACAGATAAGAAGTGGGTACTTGTTGATGCTGAAGAAAAGCCTTTGGGAAGGCTTGCCAGCGAAGTTGCATCCATTTTGAGAGGAAAAAACAAACCGGAATTTACACCTCACATCGACACAGGTGACAATGTGATTGTAATTAACTCCGAAAAAGTGAAGTTGACAGGAAAGAAAATGACCGACAAGCTTTACTTTCGTCATTCCGGATACCCCGGAGCAGAAAAATTTACACCGGCTAATGAAATGCTTGAAAAAGATCCCACATCACTTGTAACGAAGGCCGTAAAGGGAATGCTCCCGAAAAACCGCCTTGGGAAACAGCTTCTCACCAACCTGCGTGTATATGCAGGGTCGGTTCATCCTCATACTGCTCAACAACCTGAATTTAAAGAGATTTAATCTCAGACATGGCACAAGAAAATTATATCGGCCGCAGAAAAACCTCCACAGCACGCCTTTACATTAAAAATGGCAGCGGCAGCTTTCTGGTAAACGGCAAAACGATCGAAGACTATTTTAATACCAAAGCAAGGCTGAATGTAGCAAAGTTACCCCTTACGGTTACCGAACTTGATGGCAAATATGACATCAAGATAACGGTTCGCGGCGGTGGAGTTACAGGACAGGCCGGTGCTGTTTCCCTTGCACTTGCACGTGCGTTGGATGATCTGAACGAAGGGCTGCACAGCAAGCTGAAAGAACACGGTTTGCTTACCCGGGACGACAGAATGGTTGAACGCAAGAAATATGGTCAGCCAAAAGCCCGTAAGAGATTCCAGTTCTCAAAACGGTAAACTAATTTTCCCCTGACAAGGGGAATCGGAGGGATGTTTTTCAAAATTGAATTCGTAAATAACATCCCTCTAAATCCCTCTTTCGCAAGAGGGGCTTAACAATCACACATACACAGCGACCCGGGGTCGGGTGTTCCGATTACATACAGATCGGGATTGGCTTTCGGGAAAGACCTGTGTAGAGGATAAACTCACACATACATACTATTATGTCAAAATCTGCTTCAGTAGAAGAACTACTCAAATCAGGCGCCCATTTCGGGCACCTTACACGCCGGTGGAATCCAAAGATGAAAGAATTCATCTTCATGGCCCGCAATGGAATCCACATTATCGACCTTAAAAAAACCGAACATTACCTTGCTGAAGCACTTCAGGAAGTGGCTAATCTTTCACGAGCTGGCAAAACCATATTATTTGTCGGAACCAAAAAACAGGCGCAGGATATTATCAAAACCGAGGCAATCCGTTCCGGAATGCCATTTGTAACCCATCGCTGGTTGGGAGGAATGCTCACCAATTTCAGTACAGTTCGAAGAAGTATCTCGCGAATGGAAGAGATAGAAAAAATGAAAACTGACGGAACCTTCGATGAAATCACAAAAAAAGAAGGTTTGATGCTCGAAAGGGAACAAATTAAACTAGAGCAAACACTCGGTGGAATTGCAAACATGAACAGGCTTCCGGGTGCCATCTTTATCGTAGATACCATTAAAGAGCATATTGCTATCAACGAGGCGGTAAAGCTGAATATACCGATCATTGCCATGGTTGATACAAACAGCGATCCGGATATACCGGATTACATTGTTCCTGCCAACGATGATTCTGCACGCACCATTCAGCTTATTGCATCCCTGGTTGCCGATGCCATTATTGAAGGCAACGCGGAACGTGAAGTTTTGCGGGAGGAAGAACTAATGGAGCAGGCCGCAGTTGAAGCAAAAATTTCTACTGAAAAAGGCGGTGAAGAAGAAGCCGAGGAAAGCGAAGTTCAAGTTAAGAGGAGGAAGAGGCGACGAAGAAAAGCTGATGAATCCGGAGTATCTGCTGCTTCACAAAGCGACAGTGATGAACAAGATACTGAATCTGATGAAGTAGAAGATGACTCTGAGAAAGAGTAATCCAGTAACCTTTAATTGAAAAAATTACAATCATGAGTATAAGTGCAAAAGATGTAATGAAATTGCGTGAAGCTACAGGCGCGGGGATGATGGACTGTAAAAAAGCCCTGACCGAAGCCGAAGGTGATTTTGAAAAAGCTATTGAAATTCTCCGAAAGAAAGGCCAGCAGGTCTCTGAAAAAAGAGCAGACCGAGACGCTAATCAGGGTCTTGTGCTTATTAAACTGAGCGATGACAAAACAAAAGCTGCTGCCATTGAAATTAACTGTGAAACAGACTTTGTTGCACGAAATGAAGATTTCCAGGCCAGGGCAGAATCCTTTTTGAATGCCGCATTTGAAAATGAGTCCGGAACCATATCTGACCTGCTAAAACAGGAAGCAGATGGCCTCAGCATCGAAAAACACCTTGATGAAATGGTTGGAAAAATCGGTGAGAAGATCGAAATCAGTAAAGTGGTGCATATCTCAACATCCGGTTCACTGGTAGAATATATCCACCCTGGTAACCAGCTTGGTGTTATCGTTGAATTTGAAGGCGCAGTGAATGACGAGAACGCAGCAAAAGATGTTGCAATGCAGATTGCAGCCATGAATCCGATTGCCGTAACAAGGGAAGAGGTGGATGCATCCATCATCGATAAAGAGCTTGAAATTGCCAAAGAACAACTGATTAATGAAGGCAAACCGGTAGAAATAGCCGAAAAAGCCGCCCAGGGCAAACTAAGGCGCTTTTATGAAGAACGCGTACTGCTTGAGCAGAAATTTGTTAAAGATAACGGTATAAACGTTAAAGAATACCTCACACAGAGCAAAGTGCCGCTTGTGAGGTCATTCCACCGAATTCAGCTTGGCGACAGTTCATCAAAATAAAATTTCAGTTAAAGCTGCCAAACAAGGCAGCTTTTTTTTTGCCAAATTTTTTTGGTATCTGAGATTCAGGCTTGATACTTTTGAAGCCGTAGCAGAAAACCACTAACCCTAACTTTTACGCATCTTGACAGAACCTTACAAACGCATTCTACTCAAATTAAGCGGTGAATCACTGCTCGGTGAACAAGGCCATGGAATTGACGCTACAATGCTTGCCCATTTCGCTGATGAAATAAAAAATATCCATGAAAAGAGAGTTGAAATTTCCATTGTAATTGGTGGAGGTAATATTTTCAGAGGGGTACGGGGTGCAACAGAGGGAATGGATCGTGTACAGGGCGACTATATGGGTATGCTCGCCACCATGATCAATAGCATGGCACTTCAGGATGCCCTTGAGCGTAAAGGAGTTTTCACAAGGCTGATGAGCGCCATCCGTATGGAGGCAATTGCAGAGCCGTTTATTCGCCGCCGCGCCATACGGCATCTTGAAAAAGGACGCGTAATTATTTTTGGTGCAGGAACCGGAAATCCTTATTTCACCACCGATACCGCTGCTTCACTGCGTGCCATTGAAGTAGAAGCTGACGTAATCCTGAAGGGCACCCGTGTTGATGGTATCTATGATTCCGATCCGGAAAAAAATCCCGATGCCGTTAAGTTTGATATAATCCATGGGGATGAAGTGTTGAACCGGAGACTGAATGTTATGGATCTCACAGCCTTCACACTTTGCCGGGATAATAAAACACCCATTATCGTTTTTGATATGAACAAAAAGAACAACTTGATGAAAGTTGTCCATAAAGATATCTCAATTGGCACTAGAGTAGTTTGGGATAAAATGTAGTTTTATTAAATTGGTGAATTGCCTGCAAACCGAATCTGATGAATCGGCCATATACAGGCAACGCGGAAATTCATCAAAATCTTTGAACTGAAATATCAAACCTACTGTACCATGATTTCTGAAGAGTTAGAACTGATTATCGAAGATGCCAAAGAAAAAATGGCCGAAGCTGTGGC
Organism: Balneolaceae bacterium; assembly: GCA_007123715.1. GTDB lineage: Bacteria > Bacteroidota > Rhodothermia > Balneolales > Balneolaceae > Rhodohalobacter. Next base: position 15,836 of record SKKO01000099.1, read on the forward strand.
TTTTTGTAAAAAAGAATTCAGTGTAGTTCGGGCAGGTAAGGCTAGTCCGGCACTTTTGAATAATGTAAAAGTGGAGTATTACGGCACCCAAACCCCTCTTAACCAGCTTGCAAATGTTTCGGCACCGGAACCGCGGCTGCTTACTGTACAGCCATATGATAAATCTGTGATTAAAGACATCGAAAAAGCGATCATGGCTTCGGGACTTGGCTTTAATCCCAACAACGACGGGATACTTATCCGTATCCCTCTCCCACTGCTTTCGGAGGAGCGCAGAAAGGAACTCGTAAAAATTGTGAAAGATCTGGCCGAACAGGGACGCGTAAGTATCCGGAATGCACGAAGGGATGCCAATGATGAAATTAAAAAAACCGTGCAAAGCGAATCTCTGCCCGAAGACAGTCGCTACGAAGCCGAAGAAGAAATACAAACCCTGACCAACTCGTTCACTCAAAAAATAGATGAGTTGCTGGAAGTAAAAGAGCAGGAGATCATGACGGTTTAACCCGGATTTCACTTATGTGATAATTCCGGGATTACGGGCCTGAACACTGAGTTCTGATCCGGTTTTTTATAATAACATCCCGGATACAACATATTGCAACCATAACGAATGTATATCTCCGATCTTCACTTACACGGCTTCAAGAGTTTTGCATATAAAACTCATGTAAAATTCGACAATGGTATTACTGCCATAGTAGGGCCGAATGGCTGTGGTAAATCCAATATTGTGGATGCACTGCGATGGGTTCTTGGCGAACAGCGCCCTTCCCTGCTGCGTTCGAGTTCCATGAGTAACGTTATCTTTAACGGCACGGCAAACAAGAAAGCCCTCGGTATGGCTGATGTTTCGCTTACATTCATAAATAACAAGGGGATATTGCCCCTTGAATACAGTGAACTTACCATTACCCGGCGTCTGTACAGATCGGGTGACAGTGAATACCTGATCAACAACACACCCTGCCGGTTAAAAGATATCATGGATTTATTCATGGATACCGGTATGAGCAGCGATGCCTACTCGGTAATTGAGCTGAAAATGGTGGAAGAAATTCTGAATGACCGTAATAACGACAGAAGGCGGCTATTTGAAGAAGCTGCAGGAGTAACCCGCTATAAGGAAAAACGAAGACAAACCCTCCGCAAGCTTGATGAAACCCTTCATGATCTCACGCGAGTTGAGGATATCATGGTTGAAATCCGGAAGAAAGTACGTTCACTTGAATTGCAGGCCCAAAAAGCTGGCAAAGCCAAAAAATACAAAGTCGAACTTGAAGAGCTCGATAAAGCATACACTTTACGTGAATACACAGTTATCCAGAATGAGCTGATTCCGCTAGAGGAACAAATCAACAAAACCTCAATCGAGAAAAAAGGGTTTTCGGAAAAACTGGGTCAGCTCGAAACAGCCGACGAGCAGGCCAGGGCAAGTCTCCTGGAAAAAGAGAAGTACGAAGCGGAAGTAAAACGGAGATTTACGCAGCTTCAGATTGTTATTAGAGAACTCGAGACCACTCTTCAGATTACGAAAGAAAAAATCGTCAACGAAGAGAATGTGATCAAACAGCACAAGGCTGATATTGAACAAAGCAGGATTGACCTCAATGAGCTTGAAGAACTAAAGGAGTCAGGAGAAATGAAGCTTTCGGCTTTTACCGGCGAAAAAGAAAAATCGGAAATAGCCCTTGCCCGGTCTAAAGAAACATTCACAGAAGTACAGCAAAAATATGCCGGTGTTCGCCATGAACTCTACGAGATTGAGATCTCCATAAGCGATACCAATCAAAAGCTGACCGCACTGCAATCGAGCCGTATCAAGCTGGAATCAAAACTGGAAAACAGTGAAGACGATGAGCTTCGGATAGCGAGGGATATCGAAAATTTTGATGATGAGATTGAAAACGCGAGAGGTGAAATTGCCATCATCAAGGAAAAGGCCGACCATATTTTCTCTGATATTGAACAACAGGAGCAAACTCTGCTTCAGGCTGGTGAACAACGCGCCAGGCTTGAGATGAAGCGGGAAAATCTGCGTGAAGAAATACGTACCCTGAAAAGCAGCAGGGATGCCATTAACTCTGAAACTTCGCTGTTACAGCGTATCGCAGAATCAAATGAGGCCTTGCCGGGTTCCGTCTTATACCTTCTCGAAAACCACGCATCCGACTTTTCACTTCTCACTACGGTAGGCGATGTTCTGCATACCACCGAAGAAAAAAGCACCGCACTGGAAGCTGCTTTGGGAGATGCCGTAAATTATATCATCACCGGTACTTTTGAAGAAGCAAGGAAAGCTGCTGATCTGCTCAGGGAAAATGACAAAGGAAGAGCAACATTTATCCCGATTGAAGAAATAAAAGATAATTACCCTGCAGTAAGCGGATCTGTGCTTGAGCATGTGCAGTGTGATGACAGATACCTGGGTGCAGCCCGGTTGCTGCTAGGAACTACAATTTATGCCGGGAGTCTGGAGGAAGCTATCGGGCTGCTGAAGGATGGCGGCTCCGCAGCTGTAACTGCAACCGGAGAAACCATCACGCCGGAAAAAGTACTGAAAAGCGGAAGTAAAAATGAACAGGCCGGGATGCGGCTTGGCCTGAAAGACAAGCTCGAAAAACTTGACGGCAAGCTCAGCGAAACAGAAGCAGCCCTGCACCGGAAAGAACAGGCGCTCACGGCATTAAACATTGATCTTCAGGCGATAGATCTGGACCAGATACGCAGAAACATCAAAAATCTTCAGAAATCAGTCCGCGAATACGAACAAGCGATCAGCAGGCATCAATCCGGTATATCTGTTTATGAAAAAAATATTGCCGAACTGATTACGCGAAAAGAAGTTTTGGCAGCCAACCGGAGTACGGCCTACGAAGAACTGGAAACCCTTCAGCCGCAGCAGAAAGAGCTGCAAAAGCATATTACTTCACTTGACAAAGAGCTGAATCAACAAAAGAAGGTTCTTGAAAAACTGGAAGAAGAGCGGGCTATCGCGCAAAACCGGTTTAATGATGCAAGGCTGAAACACCAGGATCTGAGCAATAAAACTGAAAATCTTAAGAGAGAGACTCAACGGGCAGAAACCGGCATCACCAATATACAATCCCGGCTGAATACCCGGAATGAACTACTCGGAATGAGTCATGACAAAATCGGAGAGTTCAGGGAGAAAATTGTTCAAACCGAAAAAGAACTTTCGCTTCACCGTGAAAAGAAAAAAGCAGCAGACGCCAAACTTGAGGAAGCCGGAGAAGCAAGCAGCCTGGTACGCGGGCAAATCAACGAAATGGAGAAAGAGCTGAAAGATCTTCGGCGGAAAAAGGAAGTGAATCTGGAACTGGTTCACCATCTCACCATGGCGCGTGAGAAATTTGAATTACAGGCACAAAGCTTCGCTGATCATATCTGGGAAACGTACGGGCTGCTGATGAAGCAGTTGAATATGCAGTTACCTGACGGCATGGAACCCGTAAGTGCAAAAGAACGCATCGGATTTTTGCGGCAAAAACTACACCGGATCGGGGATGTAAATCCGCTGGCTATTGAAGAGTTTGAAGAAGAAAAAGAAAGGCTTGATTTTTATGAAAGCCAGATTGCCGACCTGCACCAGGCAGAAAAGGAGATGCGGGAAACCATTCGCGAGATCAACCTGACAGCCACTGAGCGTTTCAACGATACTTTTGAAAAAATCCGCCAGAATTTTCAGAATGTTTTCCACACACTATTTCACGAAGACGATTATTGCGACCTTCTGATTGAGGAAAATGCCGAGGATCCGCTCGAGGCCAAAATCGAGATCCGCGCCAACCCGCGCGGCAAACGCCCATCCAGCATTAATCAGTTATCGGGCGGCGAAAAAACCCTCACTGCTATTGCCCTTCTGTTCGCGATCTACCTTGTAAAACCATCCCCGTTCTGTGTACTTGACGAGGTGGATGCCCCGCTGGATGATGCCAATATTGAGCGTTTTTCACAAATGATAAAAAAATTCAGTGCTGAAACGCAGTTTATTCTCATTACCCACAACAAAAAAACCATGTCGAAAGCCGAAATGATGTATGGTGTAACCATGCCTGAAACCGGTGTCAGCCGCCTGGTGGGTGTAAAGCTGGACGAAGTGGCCGAAGCGTAAGAAAAGATTATTATAAGCAATTACTCAAATGATCTGCTGGCATTCTGGGTTATCGGGGTCAAGTGAATTTCTTGGGCAAATTGCAGAGATCTGACCCAAACGATCCCGGAGCAGTGTTATACCTCAAATCTGATTTCAGTAAAGCTGGGTTCCCGCCACCAGTTCTTTATCGCAGCAGAGCTGGCACAGAACAGTCACAGCCCAAATTTATTTTGCCTACATAAATATCTCTAAAAGCGTGCGGGCAAAATGGAGCCAGGCTTGGGTCTCCCAAACAGCTACCCGGCCAACCGATAACAGCAGTACAGCTAAACCAATCAGGAATGCCGGATGTGCCTTCCTGTGAAGAATGCCATCCAGGATGATACCTGCCATGATCGGAAAGAGCCAAAAAAGCAGCAAGGCTGGTATATTTTCTCCACCGAAGAAACGGGCCGCTGCCGGAAAAACGAGCATCACGGAGGCAATAAGCATCAGACGTTTATGGACCTCACTTTTGCCCCGATAATAGAGGGCTGCTCCAAAAAAACCGCTAAAAATAAGCATATCACCCAAAGGAAGTATCAGAAACGAAGCAGCCTCATCCAAACTCCAAAGGCCGCTCTCAATATTTTCTATCGGCAGCACAAATCCAGAGGCTAACCCAAGGGCGAGAATCGCTAACCCATATACCCCTCCGGCTATGCCCAGTTTTCGGTGAAATTTTGTATTGCCGGATGCCACCAGCGATACCTGTACCAGCAATAGGAGGAGCCATCCCGTAAAAACCACGGCATGTACGTGGATGATCCAGTTCCTCTCGGGAAAATCACCGAATAGCTGCCCGAAGTAGCTTGACCAGAACCCCATTAAGACCAATATAGTCATATAAATCACAGACGTGATGTAATAAACGTGGGTAATTCGCCGGTTGCGAACTTTCACATTTACCGTCTTCACTTTTCTGTCTGCTTTCACATTCCCGGTCAATCCAGGCTGTTCCATCATTCCCCGTCATTTAAAGCCCGTTATTTCAAATATGTCCGAACGGTATCAAATTTCCAGTTAATATCAAACAGCAATTCATTTCACTCATTATTCTAGTGTCGTGTGCCCAACAGTATCAATATAGAACCTAATATGGGTTCGTTTCTTTTTAGTAGAAAGCCCTGATTCTGCATGCAGCATTTTAACGACCATATCCATACTTGTGGCAATAATAGCCGCCATAATAAATAATATTTTGCTGATCATTTTTATTCACCGAATCGCCATAAGTATTCAGGCAGATAAAGTGGTATCTGATATCTCAGAATTTATCTCTGGACAAGTAGAAACATTATTACCTGAAAAATTGGGAGAGGGAAAAGTGAATGAAGAAAATATTGATGTTATTGCTGCTGTTTCAGGGTATCCAAAACAGATTTTAATAAAATCATCAAAAAGCGGCTATCTTCAGTATATAGATAGTGAAGCTTTAATGAAAATTATAACCAAGCATGATGCATTACTTGAGTTGTATTACAGGCCCGGTAAACACTTGGTGAAAGGTTCGGAAATAGGATTGCTTTACTCAAATGATAAGTGGGAAAAAAAGGAATTCGAAAAGATTTTTAACCAATTTGTGATTGGGCAAACTAAAACATCTCAACAAGACCTTGAATTCTCTATCCAACAGATGGTCGAAATAGCGGCACGTGCGCTATCTACCGGTGTAAATGACCCATATACGGCAATAACATGTATTGACAATCTAACTTCGATAATGTGCTATTTAGCGCAAGCAAAATTCCCTTCAAAATATCGGTTTGATGAAATGGGAAATCTCAGAATTATTGCTGATACATTAGACTTCGAGGGTATTTTAGATACCGCCTTCAACCAAATTCGGCAGTTCTCAGAAGACAGCCCTGCTGTAGTTATCAGGATGATGGAAGCATTGACAACCATATATGGATTTACAAGTAAAGAAAGTCACAAAAAAGCAGTAATCAAACATGCTGAGATGGTTTTTAGTAGTGGCAAGAAAAACTTTGTAGAAAAGAATGATATTGTTGACCTTAATGAAAGAGCGGTAAGAATTTTAAACAAATTAAGTACCACAGACAAATGCCCGGCCCTTCGCTCATGCCTCTCCGGTTTGGATTGAGTCCGCTGGCCAGTATGATGCCACCATGCGCAGGGTGGCGAAGGTTTATCTCAAGGCTCTTGACGCGAACGGCGAGACCGGGATTTCCCGTATGCTGGCCCGTTTCGAATCTACGCGGAACCGGCAACCTGAGATGGCCAGGTAATCGCATCACGGATATCGGAGTTCAAATAGGCTCATGTGTTTGCACTGAGGGTAACTGGATAAATAAATTCTGAGCGGGATATTGCAGGCCGTTACTCACTCCCCTGCCTCGCCAGTTCCGATTCCGCAGCAATAAACCCAAATGCCGGCCACTGACCCGTATCATAAATATTTCTCCAGATTTCAAATGCCCGTTCCCTCCTTCCGTTGATGTAATGCCAGTTACCCAGTCCATAGCCGAGAGTGGCATTGGTAAGGGCATCATCGACGGTTTCCATAAGATGGGCCGGCTCAAAAACGCCATTAAAAACCAGAATCAGGCTCAGATAAGCGTCATTTTCGAATAGTTCAAGTTCCGGGTTTACATCCGCAATTACGTGGCCGGCTTCCTCATCTTTGCCCGCCCGCCGCAGAGCCATATAGTACCAGTAGAGAGTAGCTATCCGCATATCATCCGTCAATTCGAGTTCCAGGGTATTCCTGTATGCATCGGCAGCCCGTTCAAAGTCGCCTTTCAGGTAGTGAGACAGCCCTTTGTGATACCACACATTCGATTTGAGCGTACTTGTGGGAATCCCGGCTTCGTTCGGCAGTCCGTCGGGTTCAACTTTGTCGGGCATATTTCGCATGAGGTTTGCTGCACTCTCAAAATCGCCTATGGCAAGGTCAAACTGCCTCAGCGTAATATAGCGATGGCCCCGGTGCCGGTACATTCTAGGGTCTTCGGGATGTTTGAAGATACCTTCGGTAAAAATATTGAATGCTTCCCGGTAACCGCCCATATAGGCTGTACGCCTTCCCAGCCAAATAATATATTCGGGATTTTCGGGATCGATTCGATAATCCATTACTGCCTGGAGTAGGTTATTGTTGTATTCATCAAAATTGGCTGGGTTTACTTGCGGGGTTTTCAGTGTATCGCCCAGCAGTGAGATTGCCTGTGAACCCGCAGGGAGCACCGGCAGTTCGTGCTGCTCGCGGCAGGAAACAGTCAACAGGATTATTAACAGAAAAAAGCTGGTGGTATTAAATATAGATGGCATTGAAGTCATTTGGTTTGGATTGATAGTCTTAGAAAATTACGGCCAGTTCCAGTTCCCGGTTACCACGTAGAACAATCAGGGGGTACTCGTCACCGGATTCCACACCGCTCATAAAATCCATATAATCGTAAATATCGCCAATGTCCCGTTCCCCCAATTTGATCACAATATCACCATCCTGCACCCCGGCTCTGTAACCGGAATAGCCGTTCCGTACGCTGTCTATTCGAAGCCCGGTGCCTTCATAACGGTAATCGGGCACCACTCCCAGCCCAATACCATCGCGGCGCATGGCAGCGGGCCTCGGATCGGTTGATTCACGAAATTCGATCTCCTCAGGGAGATAGTTGTCCAGATCACGGATGATTTCTTCGACATGTTCAAGTACCCATTTCATACCGGTATAATTGATTTTATCGGAAGTATCAGCGGAGCGGTGATAATCATCATGTGTGCCGGTATGGTAGTGGAGAACGGGAATGCGGGCTTCATAAAATGCAGCGTGATCGCTGCTTCCCATTCCAGCCGGAATACGTGAGACAGAAAGTGAATCGGAAATAATTCTGTCCAGCAAAGTGTTCCAAATGTTTGCGGTTTCGGTTCCGAAAATATCAACTTTACCACCATCAAGCCTGCCAATCATATCCAGGTTGACCATAGCCAGCACGGAATCTTTCGGCATCTCAAGATTTGCGACATAATATCGCGATCCGAGCAGCCCCAGCTCTTCTCCGGAGAAAGCGGCAAAGATTACCGAACTTTGTGCCGGACTTTCAGCAAAGCGGTTCGCAAGCCACAAAAGTCCGGCAGTACCCGATGCATTATCATCTGCTGAATTGTGAATGCGCTGTTCATCGCCGGAATCCATAGAAATAAGTCCGCCCCACCCCTGTCCGTCGTAGTGTGCCCCAACAATGATAAAACGTTCAGGATAAACCGATCCCGGCACCGCACCGATTACATTTCGCGAGATATGGTTCTCCACTCCCATAAGCTGCGGAATAGGGCCGGTAAGCTCAAACTGCTGAATGTAACTTATTCTCTCTGCCATAGGCAGTAATCCGTACTGAAGAAACCTGTCGGATATGTAATTCGCCGCATCGGCCTCGTGAATAGTACCTGCGAGCCGCCCCTCTCTTTCATCAGCGGCAAGCCATTCAATATGGTTCCGGAGGTATTCTTCTGTTGTAAGTACCTTATCGTCAGGCTGGCACCCGATCAACAGTAAAAAAAGGACCGGTAAAAAAAAGATCGTTCGATAAAGTGTGGTGTGAAATTTCATATATTTTGACTGTGGTGTTCTCCTGAGCAAATTTTGATCACAATTATTTAGCACTTTCACTGGCCATTACATATCCAGGATAGCCTAACATCAGTACCGGACGGCCTGCATGTATGACCCTAAATTCGCATGAGATTACCCGATTGCCGCGTGTGAACATTCTGGAAATTCGGGGAATAAAGCCATAATATCCATAATTTTCCAGTAGTTTCCATGGTAATAGAATTCGGGCATACCTTGCTCTTACAAGGTATGCCAACTGTAGATACGAGAGCATATTTCGTGTAAAATTTCTTTTGAATCGTTTTACTTGAAGCATACGGTTTTCCTGCCTATTTTTAAACCATAAACCAATCAAAAGGTTGGGGGTGTCCGGGCAATCATGCCGGGACTGAGATCATACCCTGTGAACCTGAACCGGGTCATACCGGCGTAGGGAAACCGATCTTGCAAACGGTTTTAGTAATACCGTTTGATTTGCCCCTTCCTTCAATCGCATTTTACATTGCAGGAGGCAATATGTATAAACAAGTAACTTTTCTTTTTTCATTCATCCTGATCATATCGGGATTTATTTTCTCCATACAGGCACAAACTATTGAAGGCCGGATAACGGATGCCGAAACCGGCGAACCGCTCGAAGGTGCAACCATACTTGAAACAGGCACAGCCAATGGAACATCTGCCGGTGAAAACGGGCATTTTTCACTCACACTGATTTCCGGCAATGAGGAGATTACCGTAAGCTTTGTGGGATACAAAGCGGTTCGGCAAAATATAGCAAACCCGGATGAATTTCTCGAAATTCGACTTGAAGCGCAGGTTTTCCAGTCGGGTGAAGTTTTCGTAAGTGCTCTTCGTGTTGATGATACCACACCGATTGCCTATACCAATATCAGCCGCGAGGAGATCGAATCACGAAATTTCGGACAGGATATTCCTTTTCTCGTTAAAACATCTCCTTCAGTTGTCTCCACGTCCGATGCGGGTGCCGGGATCGGTTATACAGGAATCAGGGTGCGCGGGGTTGATCCGGGACGGATCAATGTTACAATTAACGGCATTCCGTTAAATGACGCGGAATCGCACGGAGTTTTCTGGGTAAATATGCCTGATCTTGCATCATCCACTCAGAATATACAGATACAGCGTGGCGTGGGTACATCCACACACGGGGCCGGTGCATTCGGTGCTACGATGAACCTTCAGACAGCCATCATGAACCCCGATGCCTACGGTGAAATCAATACCGGATTCGGTTCCTTCGGAACCCGAAAAGCCAATGTTCAGATCGGCACGGGAATTCTTGATAATGGCTGGCAAGTTGAAGGGCGTTTATCAAAAATTGATTCTGACGGTTACATCGATAGGGCGAGTTCTGACCTTCGTTCTTTTTACCTTTCCGGTGCGCGCCATGGAAACAGAAGCCTGCTGAAGGCAGATATATTCTCAGGTCAGGAGGTAACATACCAGGCTTGGAATGGCGTTCCTGAACCGATACTAAACAATAACCCTGCCCAACTCGAACATTACATTTCACAGCTTTGGCTCGGGAACGATGATGCCGCTCACTGGCGGCAAAATATCGGAAACCGCCGCTTCAATGAATTTACTTACGAAAACCAGTCAGATAATTACCAGCAGGATCACTATCAGTTTCATTACTCATACCGGCTGCTGGATAACTGGGTAGCTAACGCTTCACTCCATTATACCTACGGCCGTGGTTATTTCGAGCAATTTCGCCGTAACGATAGGCTCAGCACCTATAACATCAGCCCGGTTATAATCGGGGAAGAGACCATTTCACGGTCTGATCTGGTACGCCGCCGGTGGCTTGACAATCATTTCTATGGCGGGGTTTTTACCACGGAAGTCAGCCGGCCCGAACAATGGAATTTTATCCTGGGCGGCGGGTATAACGAGTATGACGGCGACCATTTCGGTGAAGTAATCTGGGCGCGTTTTGCCGGCGACAGCGATCTGGGCGACCGTTATTATGATAACAATGGCTTTAAAACCGACTTTAACATTTACGGCAAACTGAACTACTATCTCAGCAGCTCTCTAAACAGCTATATTGATCTTCAATACCGTACGGTGATGTACCGGTTCCTGGGCCTCAGGATCGACGGTGCAACAGGCGACGTAAGTGATGTAACCCAGCGCGACCGTATTCAATTTTTCAATCCGAAGGCCGGCTTTGTATACCGGTTCGCTGACGGACACCGCGCATTTGCTTCGGTAAGTGTTGGGGGCAAAGAACCTACACGTCGGGATTACATAGAGTCCACCGAAACCAGCCGGCCCGACCCTGAACGGCTGTATGATTTCGAATTGGGCTACCAGGGATCAATCAGCCGCATGGATGTCGGGGTGAATCTTTACTATATGCTCTATCGAGACCAGCTGATCAATACAGGCGAGGTGAACGATGTTGGTAATATTGTGCGCGAAAATGTACCGGACAGTTACAGGGCAGGTATTGAGTTACAGCTCGGGGTGAGGCTGCTGCCCGAGCTCCACTGGAGTGGTAACATGACTTTAAGCCGTAACATCATTCGTGAATATATTCGTTTTATGGATGATTTTGACCAGGGGGGGCAGCAATCTGAAACGTACAGAAATGTCGATATTTCATTCTCGCCATCCGTAATAGGCAATTCAATACTGGCATACCGCACCGGCCCGGTTCAGGCGGAATGGGTGTCGCAGTATGTTTCGCGTCAATTCCTGGACAATACGGCAAATACAAGCCGGGTGATTGACCCTTACTGGGTCAACAATCTCAGGCTGAGTTATTCAATCGACAGAATTCCTTACTTGAGAAATGTAGTGGCATCCCTCCTTGTAAATAATGTGTTGGATGTGAAATACGTCTCGAACGGATACACTTTCGGCTGGATATCGGGCGGTGAAGAGCAGTTTTTCAATTATTATTACCCGCAGGCAGGCCGGAACATCCTTCTGAATATGAAAATCGGGTTTTAAGCAGAAAAAATAATTTTGCCGCCGTTTATTGACTTTATTATGGTCTGCGTTGAACTGTAAGTACGGGTTAAGGATGTATAAAACAAGTTTAACAATGCGGTTAATATTTATTTTATGGGGATCAGCTATGATGTTGATCCCCACATTTTAACCTAAGCGATCCATTTATTTCCGGGGCAGGCAGTTAGTTTATTGGGCCAATTGAATACTAACCGGAACTTTTACATTTGCCCAGTGAAGCACCAGATCTCCGCTGCTTTCAGTTACATTTTCAAAATAGAAAATCATTTGTTCCGCATGGAATGACTCTTGCGGCTGCACATTTACCCGCATCACATCTTCTGAAGCATCATACTGAGTTCCCCATGAAAGCTTATTGTTGATGATAACGGTCCACTCTTCTTCACCAGGAATCGTATATAAAGAATACGTGCCTTTTGGAAGATGATGTTCACCTTCTATCATAACATCATCAGAAAAAACAATGGCTGTCGATTCATTGGATCCTGTTCTCCAGACTTCTCCGAAAGGAACGAGATCTCCGAATATAGCCCTGTCTCTTACCGCAGGCCGCCCGTAAGTAAGATGCACTTCGGTAAGGCCGATAGTTTGTGCTACAGAAGCGTTCGGACTGGCCCAAATGCGGTCGGTTGTTCGTTCCTGTGCATTGACATCACGAACCATAAAAATTGTCGCAATAATAATCACTGGTAAGGCAAATGTTTTTTTCATGTCATTTTCAGGTTAGTTTTTTTGTTGTTGAAATCGTGATAAGTAATCGTTTTCAGGCTTCGGTATTATAATGACTCCTGAAGTAAATGTGGAAAATCTTTTTTAAACTTAGCAATCTTTGGTGCAATGACTACTGAGCAATAACCTGCATTCGGATTATTGTTAAAATAGTTCTGATGGTAATCCTCTGCCTTGCTGTAATTTGTTATCGGTGTAACTTCGGTTACGATTGGATTGGACCACAGACCAGAATCATTGGTCTTTCTCAGCGATTGAAGTGCAATATCCCTCTGTTCATCCGTCATATAAAATATTGCGGAACGATACTGAGGGCCTACATCAGCACCCTGCCGGTTCAGGGTTGTGGGATCATGGGTATGCCAAAATACTTCCAGCAATAGTTCATATGATAACACCTTAGGATCAAACGTAACCTTTGTAACTTCTGCATGCCCCGTGCGTCCGGTGATGACCTGTTGATATGTTGGGTTGACAATATGACCGCCGGCATATCCCGATTCAACGGCTACCACACCACTAACACGCTGGTAAATCGCTTCAACGCACCAGAAACATCCTGCACCAAATACCGCTTCTTCATATTCCGGTTCCATATCGTTAATCTGGCTATTCATAGATAAAATTAAGAGTGAGATTAATATCATATTTATTTGAACAAATTTTTGCTTGATGGTAACCGAACGCAATCTAATAAAAAAAAGTGCCCGTTCAGGATTAAACTTTTATTCGGCCATATATCAGATTCAGAATAATTTCAGATGACGTAAAATTTGTATTTCGGAATAAAAAATGGATCAATGCTGATTTGAGTACGGAAAGGATACGGGATACAAATGTTGATGCCTGAAGATAGTTAACGTTTTAGTTTACGTGCACTATTTAGATCAGGCGCTTTTTTTTGTCAAATGCCGGAAAAACACGAAAGGAAAGAAGTCCGGCAATGATACTTGAAAATATCGCAATCATCAGAATGGTGTGTATGGTAAACGATGCATCAAGCATCCATCCTACAAGAAATGGGCTTACGGCAGTACTTAAGACCATAATCGTTGCAAACAGACTTTGTACAGTTCCGATCATCTTTGTACCATACATTTCGGCCCATAGTGCAGCCTTCATCGTGCTGCCAAGCCCCATTGTAACCCCTACAAAACCCATGTATGCGAATGCAGCCCAGTTAGCATTCACATGATATGCGATGAGAAATCCGGCTATCATGGGAAGCAGGTAAAAAGGAAAAATGGATCGTGCCGATATACGGTCGATGACCGGTCCTGCTGCCAGACCGGAAATAATTCTTGCAAATGCGAAAGCAATAAAAGCTGAAGCGATCAGTGCAACAGACCATCCGAGCGAATCGGCTGCTACTACCTGGTAAAGAAAAAGTCCTGTAACCCAAAATGCAGGCATGATGGTGGCGGCTATCACAAATGGTGTACGTGTGTCAGCAAAAATCTCACGGTAATTATCCCTTGTTGACCTGACTTCAGCGGAAGGTTTATCATCATCAGTCACAACATTCGTTTCACCTCGAACCAGATACCAGATAGCCGGAATAAAGAATATTGCAATAACAGTGGCAATAAACGCCCATGTAGTTCTCCAGTGAAACATCACCAGAATTGCGGCAATTATTGTGGGGAGTACAGCCTCGCCCAAAGGATAGCCGAGTGAAGAAATACTGAGAGCCTTCCCCCTGTTTCCATCATAATGCCGCGCCATTGTTGTAGCAGCAGTGTGACTGCTAAGCCCCTGCCCGGCTAACCTGAGCATGATCAGGCTTACGAAAAGCATTGAAATGTGCCATGAAATTGCCATGAGAATGCTGGCAAACAATAATGCTAGAGCTACATATAAACTATACTGTCGCAAAGGTATACGGTCAATCCACTGGCCAAGCCATGGCAGTGCAGTAGCGCCGGTAAGTGTGGCAGCAGAATAAAGTGTACCGAAAGTTGCATTATTCAGCTCAAAAGCAATCAGAAAGTACGGTACAAACAGTGATATTAAAAATGTTTGCCCAAAACTTGAGAAAAAAGTAAAAGAAACCGCAAATGTAAGAAGTCTTCTCTCCTTTAATGCAAACGCGATATAAGTCATGGTAAACTTCAGAAAACAATTTAGTTATGCTGCCAAGATACCCAAAAATTTGCTCTTTTCGTTCCTTGACACGCTCATTTGAAAGATTTTATGGGAAAACGCTTTCATAGAAGTCTTGAAAGAGAAAGTAAAGGACTTGGTTGAATTTGTATGGGTTTGGAGTGTGTTATGTGTTGTATCACCCCGCATCCTGAATTTTGAAATTATAAAATCAGCCATAACAACATCAATAAGATAAATACCCATACGGCAAACTTTAAGGATGCAGGCTGTTTGGGGAAGTCATATCCGCATATCGGGCAGGTATCGGCATTGTATTCGACCTCCATTGCGCATCCGGGACATTCAACTTTTTTTGCCATAAATAACCGAAACTCTTTTTGTTTTAAAATATGATATTTTACGGCAGAATGTTTTTAATAAGCTGTGAATTTCAGTATCTACCAACGTTACAATTTGTTTAAAACATCTGAAATTATCTTTACATGCGGATCCTGCATTTTCATTTGATATTTGATCGATTCTAATAACCGTTAATTTTTATGGTTAAATATCTGCGTCTTCTTATATCCGGCATCATGTTCTCTGGAATACTTTATGGATGTGGTGTCTCTGAAGAACCGGAACCTGTTGACCACACCCTGACAGGGCCAATTGAGTTTATGATGAGGGGTGAAATTCATGATGATATTCTATTCGATTTCTTTGATATAAAAGTTGAATGGACTAAAAACGAATTAAATGAGTCAGTTGCCAGATTTTTTATATCCTCTCGTGATACGATTAACAGCAGTGATATCTGGATAAGGTATATGCTTACAGTTTCCAGGAATAATGACTGGCCGGAAAGCGGGAACATCGGGGTGGTGTCACTGGCCGAATTACAAAAACGGGAAACAGGTCAGTTCTACATTTCATTTGAATCTGTCTACAGGGAAGTTCTTTTGGATGATGAAGAGAATTTTTTTCTGAACCTTGATCACCGGTTTACGGCTACAAACGGCAACGTTTCAATACTCAGTTATTCCGGCAGTAAACTCAAAGCAGAATTTGAGATCATTTTCCGCCTGGATCAAAAATTTCATCTTGATCCGATCAGGGCGAGGCAGGAAGGGCCTGTCGAGAATGCACTTACCATTCTCGGTCTCTTTGAGATAGATTTGCAGCTAGACCGGGTTCAGCAGTTCTCTTCATGGTAGTAGCTGGCACGTTTTTATTTTGAGGCGTTGTAACCCGGATAGTAAACCTCTTGCTGTATTATTGGAATCAATAAGCAGGATTTATCAATACCTGTGCCTGCAAACAGGATGTTCCTGTTCAAGATCCTTGTGTTTACATAACACCATAATCATCTGCCATTGCATCCAGCGTCAGCGCTTTATCAATGCCAGTAATCAATTACAGGAAGGTAACAGACAATTGAAGTACCAGTCAGTGTTGTCCGGTGTCTAAAAATTATTATTCACCTGAAAGCCACCTTTCAGGTGAAGCAGGTCACCCTCAATCTTCACTGATTCTTCACTGAAATCAGGTATCTTTTAATAAGTACTAACGAACGAGATGAACGGAGGTCTCCATGAATACTCTTGAACGTACTTCTCACCAGGAAAAATTGCAAAAATCCAGAAACGTAATTGCAGCAATTTCAAGTATCCTCCCCGGACTGGGCCATATTTACAAAGGCCACATCAAGAAAGGGCTCTGTATTTTGATTATAAGCCCTGTTTTTATCTGGACAGGTTTAATACTTGGGTTCGCAACAGCAGGCCTGGGCCTTTTTGCCCCCATCGTCTATCTGGCATGGGTAATCTGGCACGCATATACAATCGAAGACCTGAGACATCATCCTGTTGGATTCATATAGGCATACTTTCATAAATCTTTATCTCTGAATGGCGCTTATGTCTTCCTTATCGTTTCCTGCACAGAAACGAGATGGAAATTTTTGTCATAATTCTAAAAAGAGAGAACTCTTCCTGTTATAGTCGAGCTTGATTGTGTTTATTTGTATTTTATGTACACTCATCAAAAAACGAATGTAAATTAACATGTCATCACGACTAATTAAACTGATTGTATTAATTGCGGTTCCCCTGGTTTTATTATCCATCTCATCAAGCTGGATATTTGAATGGCTTTGGCTCAAAGAACTTGGGTATTCAAGGATTTTTTGGGTGTTACGAAGCACCCAGATCATTTTAATTGCAGGCGCATTCCTGGTGGCCGCCATCTATTTTACCCTTAATTTCCGATACCTTGCCGGACAGTTAAAATTTGCCAATCTTCAGGGATCGCCTCTTCAGGGAATAGAACTGAATATGTCCACCGATTTTACCAATAAACGAATCAAGCAATTCTTCACGCTCGGTGCCCTTGTGATTGCCCTACTGTTTGCCCTCAGCTTCTTTATCCGCTGGGATGAATCGCTGAGATTTATCAGCAATGTCCAATTCGGTGAAACTGATCCTTTATTTGGCCGGGATATCGGGTTTTACATGTTTCAGCTGCCATTTTGGAATACTGTTCAGGGGTCACTGGTTTCAATCGCATTTATGACACTTGCCATCCTTGTGCTGGCATATATATTCACCGGTTTATTGTCAGTAAAATCGGCGACCGACTTTTATGCCAGACCGGCTGTACTGAGCCACCTGAGTATAAATATTGGCATTTGGCTGGCACTTCTTGCCTGGGGTTTTTACCTCGACAGGTATCAGCTTCTCTTCAAAACCGACGGCCTTTTTCACGGTGCAGGCTATACGGACACCGTAATGCAGCTTCCTGCCATCTGGGTTTTGTTTGTTCTCACACTATTGCTTTCTTTGGTCTTTTTTCTTGGCCGATGGTTAAATCTGAAAAAAATTGTTCCCCCGCTGGCAATTCTTACTGTAGTAGTACTTGTTATCGGACGGGCATTGATTCCCGCACTTGTTCAGCAGTTTAATGTTGACCCGAACGAGCTGCGTCTCGAAACACCTTACCTTGAAAAGAATATCCAGATGACCCGCCTTGCCTACAACCTGCACAACGTCCGGGAAGTGGATTATCTGGCTGATGATACCCTGGGTATAGCTGATATCCAGAATAACCAGGATGCGATCGATAATATTCGTCTGTGGGATCCGCGGCTTTTGATCGGCACATACAAACAGCTTCAGGAAATTCGCGCCTATTACGAATTTTTTTCCGTGGATAATGACAGGTATATGGTAGATGGTGATGTAACACAATTGTTGATTTCTGCTCGTGAAATTGCCCGAATACTGCCAAGCCGTTCCGACACATGGGTAAATCGCCATCTTGTGTACACACACGGTCACGGTGTTGTGATGAGTCCGGTTACGGAAACAAACCGCCAGGGTGAGCCTCAAATGATTGTAAGGAATATTCCACCCATCAGTGAAACCCCCGATCTGTGGGTTGACAATCCAGCCATTTATTTCGGTGAAAACAGCCGCGGGTATTACATCGTAAATACCCTGCAGGAAGAACTCCACTACCCTGATGGTGATGATAATGTGTATATCCATTATGACGGGCAAGGTGGAATACCATTCAGTAACTATTTCCGCAAACTCCTTTTTGCGTGGGAAATGCGTGATATCAATCTCCTGCTTTCGGATTATATCACGAATGAGAGCCGCCTGCAGGTTTGGAGAAGCGTTCAGGAACGTATCAACAAGATCACCCCGTTTCTTAATCTCGACAGAGATCCATATATCGTACTCAACAACGGCAAACTCTACTGGATTCAGGATGCCTATACTACTTCTTCCTATTTCCCTTATTCTCAGAATTATCGCGGTCAGTTCAATTACATCCGTAATTCAGTCAAAATTGTAGTAGATGCCTATGAAGGCACCGTTGATTACTACGTGGTTGACGAAAATGATCCGGTATTACAGGTTTACAGTAATATTTTTCCGGAAATTTTTAAATCGAGGGACGAAATTCCCGGAGGCCTTGAAAACCACTTCAGGTATCCGCAGGATCTGTTTGAGGTACAGATAGAAACGTTTGCACGATACCATATGACGAGGCCAAATACATTTTACAACCAGGAAGATTTGTGGACCCGCCCCATCGAACAGTATGGCGGCCGCCAGATCCTTATGGAACCATACTATGTACTTGCCCGGTTACCCGATGTACCTGAACTGGAATTTATGCTTATAAGTCCGTTAACGCCTGAAAATCGTGACAATATGATAGCCTGGATGGCGGCGAAATCCGATCCCGGCAGTTATGGTGAACTGGTGGTGTACAGGCTGCCCAAAGAACGCCTGATTTACGGACCTGCACAAATCGAAGCGCGAATTGACCAAGATCCCGAAATATCCCGTCAGATAGCACTTTGGGACCAGCGCGGTTCACGGGTGATTCGCGGAAACCTCATGGTTATTCCAATCTCAAATTCATTCCTCTACGTGGAACCACTGTTCTTACTAGCTGATAATGTGGAGATACCGCAATTGCATCGTGTAATTGTGGCTATGGGAGATTACATCTCCATGCAGCCAACCATTAACGATGCCATTTTTGATATTTTTGAAAGAGAGGCGGGAGTTGCCAGGCCTGTTGCCGCCGTTCC
The DNA here is from genome assembly GCA_007123715.1 of Balneolaceae bacterium. Classification (GTDB taxonomy): domain Bacteria; phylum Bacteroidota; class Rhodothermia; order Balneolales; family Balneolaceae; genus Rhodohalobacter. The sequence goes on from SKKO01000099.1 coordinate 35,003, forward strand.
CACTGTTACCGAAGAGGGGTTGCCGCTTCCGGGTGTAGATGCGCGGGTTCCGGACCTTTCGGCACAGCAACTCAGTGAAATCCGGTCTATGTGGAGGGAATTGCTCACAGCACTCGAAGAAGGCAACTGGACACGATACGGACAGCTTCTTACAGAACTGGATGATAAACTAAACAGCCGGTGATTAGGGCAGTTTTGAGTTTTGAGTTTTGAGTTTTGAGTTTCAGGGCTCAGAACTCAAGGCTATCCACAACTTCTTTTGCAACCTGCATCCCGATTGCGACTCCCATTCCTCTCAATCCGGCTGTAAATATGCGAGGCAAATAAGATCGAAAATCAGATATCGGATATCGGATATCGGATATCGAAAATCGCATATCATTCAAACGGGTTTCAAAAAATAGTCCAAATCGAGACTTCAGAACTCAAGGCTATCCACAACTTCTTTTGCAACCTGCATCCCGATTGCGACTCCCATTCCACTCAATCCGACTGCAGCCCACAATTCGGGTTCAAGCTGCTTTATAATGGGCTCTTTGTTGCCGGTCATTCCCATAATTCCGCTCCACTCGATGTCGATTACCCAACCTTTGGGAAGGTTCAAAACATGATCAGCAAAATGTATAAGGTATTTTTTAACAGCCGGATTTATCCCGAAAACATCCGTCGTTTCTTCTTCTTTGGCAATATTTCTTCCACCCCCCAATAGTAACCTATTCCCAATATTTCTGAAATAAACATAACCTTCATCATAGTGAAACGTTCCTGTCCATGGCAGATTCGGTATGGGTTTTGTAACAAAAACATAACCTCTTGCCGGTTTCACAGGCAATTTTGCTAAACGCGGGATAAATCCGTTTACTGCAAGTACGATTTTATCCGCATGCATCTCAAATCCATCATTAAATACCACCCTATTGGATTTTACAGATTTTACCTCGCTGTTCCACCAGGTTCTCACTCCTGCTTTTGCCAGTATATCGTGCAGAATTCTCATCATCCGTCCGCTGTTAACGGCTCCCTCCACACGATTAAAAATTGCAGGGTAACCACAATATGTTTTTTCTGAATAGATCCCTTCAATACCCATTTGACGTTTTAGTAATTCATTCATCAGCCCGATATTCTCCCGGCATTGAATAAATTTTTCATGATCTGTAAATATTTCAAAACCACCAGTATTACGGTATTCCAGGGCGTGCTCGCCCAACGTTTCCCTGAGCAGCTGAAGTCCGGTCCATCGCCTTTCAATTCTTTTGAGAACGGTATCTTCACCGGAAATCTGAATATCCGCAAGGTGCTCGGATACGGATCCGATACAGGCAAACCCTGCATTGCGGGTACTCGCGCCCTCCGGAGTAAACCCTTTATCGGTAATAACCACATTGTGGCCGGGATACTTGTTTTTATAAAATAAGGCAATGGAAGCCCCAACAATGCCACCACCCACAATGAGCAAATCCGGTGGATTTAACCACTCTTCACGCTCCCAGTATGAAGGAAATTGAATCATGTATTGATTTCGGATATATCTGTTATGATTTGGCTCTATGTTGATTTGTGCGGGTAACGTTATCGTTTTTCATTTATAAAATCCGGTTTTTTTGTGAGTATGCATGGCATGATATCGAATCTCAGATCGTGGGATGAATGATTTTGTTGACACGCCACATGGGAATCCCAGGGTAAGAATCACGGAATTGAACTGAAAACTCCGTGATTATCTGAGGCGGGCCGGCAAACTTTATCCACAAAAATCAACATGGCACCTATCATTTCAATGGACGGATCCAAATTGACATGATTACCGGCTCCTGAATAAGAAACATCCCCAGCATTTCTACGGGGGATGTTATTTTTTGTGGTGTCAAAGTTACAATTACAGATCAAAACACTGTCAGATTCTGGGTTCCCAGCCCGGCTCATAGTCGCGCCTCCACATGCTCATAGCTTCAGAATCACCAATGATTCTGCCCGTTTGCGGATTGAGATTCAGTGAACGGCCGGTATATTGAGAAATATTTCCCAAATGCAGGGCAAGAACACTTTTCTGTGCCTGGCTTATGGGAGAGTTAAGCTGTTCTCCCTGACGTATGGCCATAGCGAAATTATGGGCATGAAAATCGGTCAAATCGCCACCACCAACAGTGTCAAGCGGGTCAATATCCTGCCCCCTGACATTTCGTTTGATCTCCTCATTATCAAGATTGTAGGCAATATATCCGCCGCGGTCAATAAACATGCTTCCTCCGGTTCCGTAAATTACTGATCCGCGCCCTTTCCCGTCCAGAAACCTGAAACCGTTACAGCTCCTGCCTTCCCAGTTGATGGTTTTACCTTCCGGAAAGTCAAAATTTACATTTTGTACATCATAAAACTCCCAATCATCATCATAATGGTATCGTCCACCGTTTGAAGCTATCTTATTTGGCATATCCACACCAAGCGCCCACCGGCAGACATCATATTCATGCGTACCGTTGTTCAGAAGCTCGCCTGTTCCCCATTTCCAGAACCAGTGCCAGTTATAGTGGATCACATTGTCACGGTAGGGTGTTCGGGGTGCCGGGCCTTGCCACAATTCATAATCCAGCCATTCAGGAACAGGTGCAATCTTGCCATTACCGATGGGGCCGCGTGTATTTGCGTAGAAACATTTCGCATAATAAACATCCCCGATTAAACCGTTTCGGATTTCATTGATGGCATCCATGGATTCAGGAGCAGAGCGTTGCTGATTGCCCATCTGTACGTACTTATTATAGCGCTGTTGCGCCCTCACTACCAACTCTGCTTCAGCCGGATTGTGGCTGCCCGGTTTTTCAACGTAAACATGTTTACCTGCCTGCAGCGCCATGATTGTTGCTGGTGTGTGCCAGTGATCGGGAGCACCAATAACAAGCGCATCAATATCGGGATCTTCGAGAGCTCTCCTGAAATCAGTGCCTGTTTCCGGCCTGCGTCCCTGGATACCGGCAACCCTGTCAGCAATTCCGTCAAGTGGCCGATAGTCCACATCAAAAATGGATTTAATTTCCGTACTGTTAACCCTCGCAAAAACCGATGCAAGCTCACTGGCCCTTCCCCGGCCACCCATCACGGCAACAACAACTTTTTCGTTCGGGGAGTTAGCTCCGCGAGATAAATAAAATGGCCCTGTAAGCCCAACTGCTGCGGTAGTTAATGCTGATGTTTTAATAAACGTTCGTCGATCCATAGTTCCGATAATATTTGATTATAATTTGAAATCCATTATTGAAGAGAGTCTTATCAAATCAACATATAGAAATGTCACTATTTTTACAATTTGATATGTCAGAACCTGTAAAATTTTTGCAAAAACTACCCTACTTTCATTTCAACTAAAAAATGGCAGGGTGTCACTCCCAACAGGGGCAGACGGAAATTGTTTAATTGAATTTTCCGGAATGCTGTCTTTTCTTTATAAAAATGAGTTTATTGAAGGGAGAATACAGTTAATTGAAGAACCTTGTAATTATTAACCTGAGTTTTATTTATAAACAACAACAAAGATGATGTAAGGTCAGCTTTGGAAAAACCTTTGCCATTGGGATCACTTTGCGGGAAGTGTTAATCTGCACCGAAGGGTTATCTCTGGCAAAGGTACTGCGAACGCTTCAGTGATGTTTCATCCTGTACAATTTCAAAAAGCTGTTTTAAAAATCTATTGGAGAATAATCATGAGTATATCAGTCCCATGCGAGAGGTGTTATTACTATGAATGCAGTCACGGAAAAGTTCGGCTCACCTATTTTATTCCACCCGAAGTATTAGTGACATGGATCAGGCAAAACAAGATCAATGACCTGGTATTGACCGATTATCCCGACGGTGTAGACCTTGATTGTACTGAACCCGATTTCAATGAATTCAGGGAAGATTATGGGTTTATTCCTGAATACACGGCCGATGATTTACAAAACGCATTTTATGCCATTTTTTCATCCACGAAAGGCTGGAGCACCTACAGGGGAACCGGGCTTATTCATGCACAAGAACTCGAGGCTAAAATTCCCGAGGTACAGGAAAAAATTAAAGAACCTTTGGATGAGCCTGGGCAGGAGGAAGGCCAACCGATGAGTTTTGAAGAGCGATATAGAAAACGTTTAAAAGCTGTTGCATTAACCGCACAGAATAAAAAAGAACTTAGAAAGCTTATCCTTCGCGGGATTGATCAAAGGAAACCCATTCATGAACAGAAATTCAGGTCAATCCGGATGAGCCTGGGTAAAAAACCGCAGGAGGTCTTTTCACTCCTCCAAAATAAAAAACAATAACATTTAAGAGGCATTCACCATGATCATTCCTGACGGAAATCTTCACATATACATGTTAAATGTGGGCCAGGGGGACACTACTGTGATTATTACACCAAAAGGTAATGTAATTATTGCTGATGTAATGAGGCCTTCAAAAGTAACACAACTGCTCTTGGACCTGGGCATGAAAAACAGAAAGGCGATCTCCAAACTTATCATTACTCATCCACATTCTGATCATTTCAGCGGGGCAAACAGGCTTATCAATGATTTTGAAATTCGGCAGGCTACCGTGGCACCATTCTGGCACACTTTTGGTATGGGGCCGCCAACATACCAGCGCCTTGTCGGGCGTTTTTTTGATGAAGGAACAAATGTTACGTTTTTGTCAGGCTATTCACGCTGGTATCCTGACGGTGCAATGAAAGAAAGTACAAATGATTCGCACTCTGAAGTAGATCCGGATGCTACTTTTCTTGAAATGCTCGGCCCAACAAATGGCCTGATCAGAATGCTTGAAGATGCCAATGTCTTCAATACGAACCATCTGTCGATCATGCTCAGATTGCGATGGAAAAATTTCAGTATGATTATTGGAGGTGATGCTCAGATGGAAAACTGGGCGTTTTTTGACCAGGAACGTATGCTGGAAGACAAATGTCAGGTACTGCGAACATCTCACCATGGCAGTTCAAACGGAACACAATGGGAGCGGCTCGATCGGCTCAACCCGTCGCAGGTAATCGTCTCTTCTGACCCCGGCAGAGGACACAGGTTACCCGATCTCACAAGCTCGGCTGTGTTTATGCGATACGACAACAACAACACACGAATGGTGGTTACAACGGTTGACTCCGGCACCATTCATCTTGAAGTAAGGCCAAATGGAACAAGAACCACGCGCTGCTTTCATGATTCCCCGAATGAAACGATTAACTTATCATCATCTTCTCCAATGACAGCTCAAAATAACCCTACCGATTGGGGTGCACTGTTAAATCAGCGTATCCATGAAATGGGTTAATATGATACAGATACCTGAGCAGATACAAATTTTAGCTTAATACCGTTTTGTGAAAAAAATACGATTTGGGATGCCGGAACCATTGGAAAATAAGACTTCAAATTTTTTATTAATTTCTAAAAAAACCAACCCAATGTCTGAAATAACCAACCTGAAAAAAATACCTGAATACCAGGAAAAATCAATTATCAGCAGGATACTCTTAAAAAATCCGGGCGGTAATATTACCTGTTTTGCCTTTGGAGAGGGAGAAAGCCTGAGTGAACATACCACCCCTTATGATGCTTTTATCCTGTGCGTGGAAGGTGAGGCAGAAATTAAAATCGCAGAAGAATTTTATCGGCTTAAAGAAAATGAAACAATCATCCTTCCCGCCAATATACCTCACGCTGTGAAAGCAATAAGCAATTTCAAAATGTTGCTGGTTATGATAAAATCAGAAAAGAAATAATCCTGTAAAACTGAATAAACACCAACACATCATACCCCTTCCCCCAATGTAATCCCATATGAAAAAGGGACTTTTAAATACCTGATTTTATCAACGAACTGAAGTTTATAATAATTTATACTCTTCAGTTTGATAGTATTTTGGATAAGTATCAATTCTTGCATGAAGCCAATAAACCCCACTTCCAGAAGTGCTTAACCACACTGGCTTATTGCCTGTTATTCGAAGAGTTTCATTCGCAACTGTTTTCCAGAAAGCATCAATTTGATTTCGGTTTTTGCATCTTACGAAAGCACCAATATGAGTATAGCAACCCACTTCATTTTTCGGTACCGGTACAATAAGATCCGCATCTTTTCCAAGATTTTTGAAAGTAACGACCTCTTTTTCGCTGTCAAAGTAGTTTCTGAATGTTTCTGAATCAGGAGACTGACCTGCAAGAAATTGGGAATTTACCAGGTTACACTCATAATCGTTATTCAGCTTCTCGTTAGTTAACGGCTTATTCTCCCAAAAAAAAGCTGCGAAGCCACAATTTATAAGAATATTGTTGTAAAAGGTTCGAAACTCAATGGATGACTTCAGATAATGAAGAAATTGCTTTGTGGAAAGCCGCTCATCATTATAATTAATGTTGAATTTGAGGTTAGTCTCTGTGGACTCAAGTGGATTTAAACTCCATTTATTCATATAAACTTCCTGATGATCAATAGTCCCATAGTAACTTAAAATGAGTTGACTGGCTATCGAATCAATATAGAAATTTTTGAATGGCCGGGAAAATTTCCGTGGGTGACAACAACTTTTCTGGGGCAGCCTGAAAGATGATTACAATAAAAGTCTCAGATGAAAGGGTATCATGTGCATTTCAGACAGTTTAAAAGTGGAAAACCTATTTTCAGGGAAGAAAAAAACAGTTGACTGAATTTATATCATCAGCTTGGGTTCATCTAAATCTCTGAATTGCAATGCGTAAAGGTGACTGTACAGACCGTCATTAGTGATCAGTTCAGCGTGTGTTCCGGATTCCACTATGCGGCCATCATCAAGTACAAGTATCCGGTCAGCGTTCTGAACGGTTGAAAGCCTGTGCGCTATTACAAATGTGGTGCGGTGTTTCATTAACCTGTACAGGGCCTCCTGTACCTGGGCTTCCGACTCCGAATCGAGAGAAGAGGTTGCTTCATCCAACAATAAAATTGCCGGATTTTTCAATATGGCACGTGCAATGGCCAGCCGTTGCTTTTGTCCGCCACTCAGTTTCACCCCTTTTTCACCAATTAAAGAGTCATATCCTTCCGGCATATCTGTTATGAATAAATGTGCATTAGCTGCAGTTGCCGAATCGATAATCTCATCATCCGTTGCATTCAGATTTCCATATCGAATGTTCTCCTTTACAGAAGTTCCAAAAAGATGAACTTCCTGAGGAACCATCGCTATCTTATCTCTGAGGGATTTAAGCTGAAAATTTTTAATATGGGTACCATCCAGAGTGATTGAACCTTCATGAGGATCATAAAACCTGGGTATGAGGTTAAGCAGGGTTGTTTTACCTGCCCCGCTTGGGCCTACAAGGGCAATAGTCTGCCCTGGCTCGGCTTCGAATGAGATCTCTTTAAGTACGGGGCGATTCTCATCATAGCTAAACCATACATTCTCTGCCCGTATCGCACCTTTAACGTGCCCGACAATTTTTGCGCCCGGAGAATCCTCAATTTCAGGTATCTCCTCCAGCAGTTCAAAGATTCGCTCCGTCGCCCCTGCCGCAGTGTTGATTGCAGCATACAGCCTGGAAGTCTGGCTTACAGACCTTGATATATTTAATGCATAGATGATGAATGCAACCAGATCGCCGGCGGTCAGTCGGCCGGCCAGTACTTCAATGCCGCCATACCAAAAAATAACAATCAGGGTACTCATAAAAAGGATCCCTACACCAGACCAAAACAACTGGGTAAGAACCACTTTTCTGCGTGCTGTTCCGAACAGCTTCTCAACAGCATGATTGTATCGGTTAACTTCATAATCTTCACGGACAAATGCCTTAACCAGTCTTATTGCTCCCAATGCGTCTTCCGCCACGGCTGTCGATTCAGCCAGGTCATCCTGAATACTTCGGGACAGAATTCGGATTTTCTGCCCGAAATACCGCGTTGCAATGGTAATGAGGGGTACCGTCAGAAAGATGACGATACTGAGCCTCCAGTTAAGAACTACCATCAATGCCACAGAACCTATCAGTGAGAAGGTAATCGTGAACATTTGCGGCAGGGAGTCGGTGAGCGCAGTACGGATAGAACCTACATCATTGGTCAGCCTGGAAGTAATTTCACCCAGCCTGCGTTCTGCATAAAATTTAAATCCAAGCTTGTGAAGGTGCTCATATACATTTTTTCTAAGATCGGTAATCACCCGTTCGCCCACCCATTCCAGGTGGTAATTGCCTGTAAAAGAAAAGAGGGCCTGAAGTATAAAAAGGCCCAGCAGGCCAATTGCAAGCAGATTCAGCAGATCCCGGTTTCCGGCTTCGAAAACAGCGTCAAGAAGTTCCCTCAGGCCAAGCGGAACTGTAAGCCAGATTGCTGAGGCTATGAGTACAGCAACCGTAGCAAGGTAAAATCTAAGCCTGTATGGTTTTGATAATGCAAATATTTCACTCAGTGTTTTTCTGAGTGTTTTAATATTCCTTTCTTCTTTTTCTGATGGCACGCTGCTTTTATATAGATGAATCTTTCATGGTAAATAAAACGTTCCAAAAAATGGGTTTTAAAAGGCCATTTCAGAGACCGGGTCCTCGCAGTTCATCGATATGGGAATACCTTTGCCACGACCCTGGATACTGTAGCCCGGCTCGCCGAGCCGGAATGGTAAAGCCATTGAAATCGGAAATACGTGGTTTACAGATATGCGGTATAACGTACTGCCGTACCAAATACCTTACAACCTGCGATTATAAATCATTATTTACGAGCTTCAAAAGTCCCACTCATTACGGGTCAGTCTTATAGCTCAACTTCCGCAAAGAGCTGTTGGTATTGCTACTCCTGTTTACATTTCGCCGGCACAACAAATCCTATATGGATAACAGATATTCCATGTCGTGGTAAAGGTACCAGAGTCAAACAATCATCAAATGGGTGTGCCGGATCTATTCTGCTCCGGCATCTGGATCCTGTTTATAGATGATACAGATGCCAAAACCAACAGGCTCCCGGGTAGCACCCCTGTACCATCCATCCATAAATCGAAACAGGTATTTTTATAAGGCTTTCAATCTAAACCCGGTTTGGCATTGGCTTCAGGTCAACAAGGTCTTCGATGCGAACCGGAAGCCCTGAATCGGTGCTTTTACGTGCCGCCACACCAATGATAATTGACATGACCCCGTCGCGCACTCCGGCCTGCTGCTTCAGTGGATCGGGACGGTTCGGATCTTTGAAAAGCTGGTCGTTCATAATCGGATCGCCGCCCCAGTGCCCCCCGCTGCCGTGATCAACCCGGATGGTTTGCTCTTCCTGCCGGCCTGAGTAGCGCCGGTTCGGCATAAAGTGGATTTCTTCATAATTCCTTCTCGGCCATCCCCCGGCGCGAACTTCCAGGCGCCCTTGGGTTCCGTTAAATGCCAGCCAGTACCCTTCGTGTTCTGTATCAGCGGTAAGAGAATAATTAAGCTGGGCACCATTTGCGTACTTCACCAGTGCGGAGTGTTTGGAGAAAATATCGATCGTTTCACGAAATACACAATTATCTCTCACATAACCGTCGTAGTGCTCATTTTTCGTGTAAAGATTATTGTGATGTTCATCTTGAGTAATATCCCAATAGTACGGGCATTGATCTGTAAATGCGCAATTTCTGCAGTTCTTGCCCCGAAACGGTCCATTCTTCCCAAATCGTTCCAGTTCCGAATTTGCATACACCTCAACCGGATCGGAATTAATAAACCAGTTCACCATGTCGAAATGGTGTGTTGACTTATGCACCCAAAGCGATCCTCCGAACCTGCGATGGCCATGCCAGCGCTGCATATATCGCATCAGGTGGCTGTGTGAGATATGCCAGTGAAGTTCCACATTTTTCACATCACCAATCCAGCCATCCATGATCAGTTCTTTTACTTTTGCCCGGTAGGGTGGATAGCGGTAGTTGAACGTTACAATGACATTCCGTCCGTATTTTTTTTCCGCTTCCATGATTTCCTGAGCTTTGTGTTCATCAATCGTCAGGGGCTTTTCAGTAATGATATCACATCCATGCTTCATCCCGGTAATAATGTGCTCATGGTGTACATCATCGCGTGAAGTAACAATCAGGGTATCCGGTTTTTCTGTCCTTAACATCTCATCCAGGTCAGTGTATGCGGTTAAATCACCGCCAATAAACTCACGTGCGTAAGCCACCCTGCCGGGATTAATGTCACAAATACTCACGAGATCAACAGTATCCCCGTAGTTTGCGCGGAGGTTGCGGCCAAACATACTCACTCCACGTACACCGGTACCTACGAGAGCCAGTTTTTTCTTTTCACGGAAAATTCCGGCAGCTTTACTCACAAAGGGTGAACCAAGTATTGTACCACCTGCCATTGCGCCGGTGGTTTTGATAAAGTTTTTTCGGGTGATTTGATTTTTCTGATTCATAAGTGTTTCATTTTTAGATGATGTATTCAGAGGGGCAGGTTACGACTTCCCCGGTTTTTGCAGCTTGTTCAGCCAAAAGAGTCCAGATAGAGGCGTTATAACCCTCATTAGTGAGTTTTTCAGGGGCGCTGCCTTTTCTTACAAAATTGATAAATCCCTCCAAATAAAGAAGTGTATCATCAAGAGCATAATCGGGTGTTATATATTTTCCCCCAATACGGATGGGTGCATCAGGAATCCAGGTAGCACCACCAATCGGGATCACTTCATTATCCCCGCCCAGGATGGTTTTTATCAGATCTTCGAGTGCAGGAGGAGTTTCCGGAAATTCCTCGTATTGCATATTCGATTCAAGTTCCATTGTACCGTCATTACCAAGAACCTGAACCTGCATCCCATTATGTTTATTACTGGTTATACAATCGTAGGTGAAGTGGATGTCACCAGGATATTTGAATACAAATGCGAAATTATCATATACTTCTCTCCCATCGTTAAAGAAGTTGATACTGCCGCTGCCCATTACCGATTCCGGAAGGGCACCAAGTACCCAGTTGGCCACCTGAAAATGATGAGACCCCAATTCAGTTATCATACCGGCAGAGAATTCATCATAAAACCTCCAGTTACGCTGTCTGTCGAGGGGAGTTCCGCGACCGCCCGTATCACTGTAAAAGACCCAATCCGTGTTTCGGTGCCACCATGCCCGGAGCATGGTAATCGGGCCGATATCGCCGCGGTGTAGGCGCTCCATAGCATCAAGATAAACCGGATTGAATAATCGCTGATGTCCGATCAGCAGAATATTGCCTGTTTCCTTATATGCATCGTACATTGCTTTGACATCCTCAAGGGTACGTGCCATTGATTTTTCACAGAACACATGAAGGCCCGCCTTCAGGCAGTTAATGGTCTGGTGTGCATGTTCATAGAGCGGGGATGCGATCACTACGGCATCCAATTCCACTTTTTCTATCATTTCACGGTAGTCGAAAAAGGCTTCAGCTTTTCCATCTGTCTGTTCAATGGCCCGTTGGTAGTGTGGTTCGTACGTATCACAAACGGCAGCTATTTCAAGATTCATGGTCTTTTCGAGCTCCTGCAAATTGTATACAAGGCCTCTTCCGCGGGAACCGACTCCGATCACACCTACCCTTACCCGGTCAGAGGCATTGCGTCCAGCCGGAGCAGGATCATTAAATATATTGAACCAGGGCATTGCAGTTGTCATGACAGATGAACCTGCCAGGGCTGCAGTCATCTCTAAAAATCTTCTTCGATCTATGTACATAGTAGTATTATTTAGCTATTAATCTTCTCAAACAAGTTTATACGGGCTTCACCCGATTCATAATTAATTTTGATGGGTTCCATTCCTTCGTACTGGTCTAAAACCTCATAAATTTTCTCATCGGGCATCACTAAAAAGGCAGTGGACATCATTTCAGCCAATACCGGAGATTCAGCCATCACACTTACCGAAATACATTGTTCCACAGGCATACAGGTTAACGGGTCAATCACATGCATATGATTTTTCAGGCTGCCGTCATCATCCACAAAAAAATTACTTGAGGTGGAAACAGAACCGCCAATTATTTCAAAATGGTGAACAGGCTTGCCAGGATTCAGGTAATGATTCATCCCGATTTTCCAGGCTCCGCCGGCAGGGTGATCACCCATGGCCAGTATAGAACTTTCCCCAAAGCTGATAAACGCGCATTTCACTTTTACATTTTCGAGTATCTCCCTGATTTTCTCCAGGGCATATCCTTTACCAAAACCACCGAGATCTATTTCCAGCTTTGGGCTGCTGAACCTTATCGTTTTGGCCGACTCATCCATGTGGATATTTTTCATTCCCAGTGTTACCCTGAGATCCTCCCATTCAGAGTTTGGCAGCTCGCCCAGACGATTATTTTTCCAATAATCCATCATCGGCCGAAGAGTTACATCAAAAGCTCCCCCTGTAATATCGTTGCATAGGATACATGCTTTGATGATGTCAAAAAGTTCATCATCAAGCCTGCAATCATTGCTTTTCGCAATCCGGTTCATTTCCGAAACATCGCTTTCGGGCCGGAACCTGCTGAGTTTACCTTCAATTCTGGTTACTTCACGTTTTATCAGCATAAATACCCTATCACCTTCCTCATCCTCCAGACCAGGTAGAATGGCATTAAACCGGGTACCCATGGCAAAAAACGTATTATGGTAAATTCTGCTCATAACTGAATGATAGAACTTTCAAACCTAATTTTCAGGTTCATTATGTTAAATATTTTCAAACGGCTCTACAAATTTTTGTTTATTTGCAGATCTGTAAATGGCTTCAGCCACTGCCAGTGACCGAAGTGCGTCCTCACCTGAAACCTGCGGGATTTGATTGCTCAGAATCGCTTCAACGATTTGTGAGTACTGCCTGGCATGAAGCGCGGCATGCATTCCTGCGAGCGGATCGGCGGCTCCGGATCCACCCGTCTCTTTTGGGGTATCTGAAGCTTGATTTTCTTCATCAGAAAGTAATACAAAATGGTCGTCTTGAAGTATGGCAGTGCCCTTTGTGCCATTGACCTCAATAAAGCGTGGCTGGGCAGGAACAATGGAGGTGGACGCTTCAAAAACACCCATCGCCCCATTCATGAATTTCATAATGGCAACGGCATTGTCTTCGGCTTCAATTCCCGGATGGGTTAGTGTTCCTTTGATTGCAGAAAGCCCGTGTATATCGCCCATAATCCATAACAGGAGGTCGATGGTGTGAATCGCCTGGTTTATTACCGCACCGCCGCCATCCATTTTATGGGTACCTCTCCATCCGGAATTCTGATAATAGGCCACGTCACGAAACCATTTTACGGCTGCACGTACCATTACCGGTTCTCCGATGGATCCGTTCTGAACAGCATTCTTCATTTTAACTGCACCATCAAGAAACCGGTTTTGATAAATTACAGCCAGCTCCACTCCATTCAGCTTGCAGCATTCAATGAGTTCTTTGCCACGGGCAGTTGTTACTTCGATCGGTTTTTCAACAATAACATGTTTCCCTGCTTCTGCAGCCAGTTTTCCGTAATCAAGATGAGTACCACTGGGGGTACAGATAACCACTGCTTCCAGTGCAGTTTGGGATAACAATTCAATGCAGGAATGATAAACCGGCACATCAAATGATTCAGAAAATTTTCTTCGGTTTGCATCGCTTCTGCTGCAGGCTGCTGTCAGCTCTGCATCTTTCAGCGATTGTATCGCTTTCGCATGAGTGGCTGCAATATTGCCCAAACCCACAATGCCAAACCTCAATTTTCTTTCATCACTCATCTGGCATAAATACGGTACATCCTGTCAATTTCTTCAACGGTTGGGCTTTCGCCCGGCACTACCCAAAACCTGTACCGGAAAATTAACGGGGCCCCTTCCGATTGCTGGGCCGCAAAAAATTCACCGAAGCGGCCATACTTTCTTTCCGACATTTCAGCGTTCCTTCCCGGATTATTCGGATGACTCATATAAACAACCGTATAAGTATTGCCTTCGAGATCAAACTGCATGGCATTCCAGGGAAGGTTGATTCTGTCATCTTCGCCAAGTTCTTCATCCTGCGGTAAATGCGACCAGTCTGAAGGCCGGATAAACCGGGTGCTTTCGGGATTATCCGCAACATACTGGGCAGCCCTGAATTGGACTCCCGCATGCTGAAGATCACCTCCCAGCCGAATGAGTCCGGCAATAGCATACATTTCTGATGTAAAATCGATCAGGTAACTGCCATCGGTATGCAAATGTGCCCGAAGGTCGCGATGCTCTTCAAACCAAATTTCATCATCCGGGGCAGTCCAGTTTATCATAGCTTTGTGTCCGCCAAATACAGGCCCTGAGAATTCGGCAATAAATTCAGTATGCTGCTGGCGTTCACCATTGCGATTATGCCAGAAATCAAGTACCCGGTCGCCGATCGCTACCTGATTATATCCGAAAAATATACCCCTGTGGTGTGAATATTGGCCACCCGGCCCTTTTGTTAATAATACACCCGATTCCGGACTATAGACATGATGAAATGCTTTCATCGTTTCATCGATATTTTCCGGATCATAGACAGGATGTTCATATTGAATAATCGGATTTCCTTCAAGTTGAAGAACCAGAGACTGATCACCGGTACGCTCCCAGGCATAGTCTGTATCAGAACACTCAAGATCAGGGCGAATGGTATATTCAACCGTTTCACCGGCAGCCTGGTTTGCCAGCCACCAAACCCTGACCATATACATAGAAATCCGTTCGGATTGAGCAGGGATCACCTCTCCACCGGCTTCAAGGCATAACGTCCCGGTTATATCGATACCAAGATCTGTATGGGCAAGTGTTTGATCAAGATCCATATTACCTGCCCTGTATTCAAACGTTTCATATTCCGGCCCGGCACAGCTTGCAACAACAAAAAGTAAAAGTAAAATAGCTGTTAACTTTCGCATATTTTTTTATTATTTAACTGAATAATTTCAATGACTTAATGGTGAACTGTTACACCCGGGGGATAAGCAAAATCATTCCACAACCGGTTAAGCTTTTCAACATCAGGTTCTCCATCGTATGTAATATAACGATATTTCACAATGTATGGTGAACCCGGTTCGATCACCATATCACCAAGTTGTGTAGGTGCATAATTAAAGAAAGGTTCATCGGGATGAATTCTTACCGTTTGCGGATGGCGAAAATTTTCGGGATGACTCATGATTGCAATCCCGCCCGGTTTACCGTCACTCAGGCCACCAATGTGTGTCCATTTTACGCGGGTACCATGGCCATCCCTGCCCAGCCCTTCGGAAGTAAGAAACGTACAATTTTCGGGATCATCCCAGTCTATGTGGCCGCGAAAACCAACGCCTCCATATCTGTACTCAGGAAGATAGAGTGGCGATGATGTATTCGCAGTCTGGGTTACCCTTAAATCAAACATGTGAAAATCGGATGGTGCCCGGAATACCCTTACCTGCCATTCTTCATTCAATGCTGTAACAGCCGGCTTCACCGATAAATCAGTAAAATCTTGTTTGCTCCTGAAACCGGAAAAAACAGGACCTTTCCATGATTCCTCCAGTTTTTCTGCGTGGTCAACCCTGCCTGTATTCTGGTGAATGTTCCAAAAATCGGGTGTCCGGCCCTGGAATACGGTATTCGTCCATGCCGACCAAATGCCTGAATGATGTGCGTGCTGGTTCTCATTCAGGTGGGTCGTCAATACAGTTCCGGCAGGAGTATATACAGGATGGATGTACCCGCCACGGCGATAACGCTCATCCAATGACGGGGGTGGTACGTTATACCCGTGAAAATAACTGAGAACATTGTTATCTCCATTTTTAATTAGAATTGTATCATCATCAACCTGGTAGTTCACTGTTGCAGGATCATCTGCTTTTGTTCCATCAAAGTGATAGGTTACTGCAGAGCCGGCGGCTAAATTTTCAATAATCAGCCAGCCCCGGTTGTAATTGTCAACCTGGATTGTAGTTTCCCCGCCCCGATCATCACGGATGATATATACACCCTCTTCCACGTGATGCGGAAAATTAAATGAGGCCACCGAGTGAAGCCGGTCAAATGCACCTGCATGAACTTCAATTTCCATGTTTTGAGATTGAGCCTGATTAGAAGCTAAAAGCAGGTATAGAAATGTGAGAAGAAGTGTAATTCCTGATATTTGAATGATTTTCATGTTTCGTTCACCTTTTTGAATTTGAGCTTTCATTGGTTTCCGTAATAAAGTTTACTTATTCACGAATATATGAATGTTGACAACCAGCGGGAGCACTTACCGGGTTACAACGTCCGGGACCTTCTGTATTTGGTAATGTAACCATATATTGTGAATCAAATGGTGCCGGTTCCGGAAAAACGGTACTGATAACATGGGCGCCGGACGGAAATGCATGTTCCATGCGGTATCTGTTTCCAAAACGTGCTTCAACAACCGGAAAGTCTGACATGGTATGCACAAGGTAGCCCCTGTGTACCGCTTCCCTGATCACATCGATATCAAAAATCGCATCTTCCAATTTTATAAATGCCGCATTGTTCTCGCCCGGAACGGAATCCACAAACATCATCCTTCCTTCAAGATTTGGGGCACCCGACAAATATGCTTCCCTGTATGGGTCGCCATTATCGAGCACAAACATGATTCTTCCCCTTATTTGTGCCAGCGTTGGCCACCCGCGGGTTAGTATGGCTTCTTCAATCGAGTGATAAGACCCGCGTATTTCATCCGGTTTGATAATATGTGATTGTTCGAAAACATCCCGAATCTCATTATCCATCCCCATTAGCAGGGTTTTATCAACAGGTACCGGGTTTGTAAACGTAAAAGGCCCCCAATCTCCCACTATCCTGTCTCTTACTTCTACCAGTACTATTAATGGCAGGTGAGATGGGTTACTGAGTGACCAATCACGAATAATCTCAAGGCAGTTGTTGAATGTGAGGCAGGTGGACCGGTAATCGGCATCCTGGATATGGAATACTTTAAAACCCGGCTCCATCATCTCATTCCGGTGTAAAAATTCATCATCATTTACCAAAAGGGCACCCATTGGTTCAGAGTACAATCCGCCTTCCGTATCAGCATAAATATCAAGCTTAAGCTGCCGCATATTTAATTGGGAGAGCTGATATTCGATCGGCCTGTGACCGTAATCAATATCCTGCGCCCATTCCGGTATGGCTTCATTGCCCATTTCAATGAGTTCTGGAAGTGGTGCCAGCTTATAGCTGTTATGTGTGCCAACAACCTGTATCTGGTTCATGCGTATACAATCATCCGCATTTCCGTCTGTAATTGTACTGCAATTTACAGAAGTCCACGGTGCTTTTGAGGTTTTTGGATCTTTTTCAGAACAGGAAATGAATAAGAAAAAAACGAGTATTAAAATACCGGCTCCAAGACCCTTAGCACTGCAGGGTTTTTGTAATCCATTAAATTGAACAGATCGGGTTTTCATCTTGCAGGGTAACGTTCTGAATGGAACATCCATGCTTCAGCAATAAGCATGAAAAGGATTATTCGGTCATAAATTGATGCTGGCAGCCGGGAGGTGCGGTTACCGGGTTACACCGGCCGGGTGTATCTGCATCAGGAAATGCTGCAATATAACCCGACCCGAATGGGCTCGGCTCCGGGTAATCTGTGCTGATATATTGTGCTCCGCTTGACAGGGATGCATTGAGCCGGGTTGTGTCGCCGGTGGTAGCCTCATATACAGGAATGTCTGAACGTGTACGGATTACATAGCCCATTGCTGCATTTTCACGAATCTGTTCAAAATTTTGTACAGAATCGTTCATTTTAATGAATGCGGCAGAAGGTACACCGGGGTGTGAACTTACAAACATTGCCCGTTCCTCGAGGTTTGGGGCACCACTCAGATAGTTTTCCCGGGAAGCATCTGTATTATCAAGTGCAAAGATCACTTTACCCCGGCTTTCACCCAAAGTGGGCCATCCGTTTTCGAGAACAGCCATTTCGAGTGTTTCATAATTTCCGCGAATATCATCAGGAGTTATGACATGATTTCTGGAAAAAATACTCCATATTTCTTCATCAATTTGAAGTGCCAAATCAACATCAAATTGCAGCGGAGCAGTAAATGTTAGCTGCCCGCGGCTTGCAGGCTGGCCTTGTTTTGCTTCAATCAGAATCATGACAGGCAAATGTGATTGATTTTCAAGCGACCAATCCCGTACTACTTCAAGACAAGATGTAAGGGTAAAGCAGGTTGTACGATAATCGACATCCTGTGTATGTAGCACCTTAAATCCCGGTTCCATCAAAGCCGGATGCCTGATATACTCCTCATCTGCAATCAGTAATGCCCCTGCCGGTTCTGAATACATACCACCGTGAGGATCGGCAAATATGTCCAGTTCAAGCTGGCGTATCTTCAACTCACCAAGTTGTTCCTGCAACGGACGGTGCTCATAGTTTATATTGTCTGCCCAGCCGGGCACGTATTCGTTTAGCCTTTCAACCAGATCAGAATGCGGATAAAGTTTGTAACTATTATGTGTTCCGAATACCTGAATATGATTTAGCCGGAGACAGTTATCTGCATTTTCATGAGAAATCGTTTCACAATCTGTTACAGTCGTGATCTCTCTTTGCTGATTCTGTTGCTTTTCAGCCGTACAGGAAAAGAAAATGAAGGCGGCTGGCAACGCTAAGTAGAGGAATGTTCTTATAGGATACATGTTATTCATTATTGTATAAACTAAGTTATTCTGAGTGTATATTGAAATGGTGAAAAAAGGTTAATCAGAACCCTGTACCCTTCGGCACGGATTGTACCGTTATGCACTGTATATTGCTCATTTGCCCTTGGGGGACGTCTATGCTCCATCATTCCGGGGCCGAATTCAATGGTGTCATCCCCTGCCCTGTAAATACCGTTACCTTCTTTCAGAAAATATCCGTCAGGATCACTGTCCTGAGGAATTACACCTGAGAGTTCACCACCCTTCCTGAAACAGAGTTCAATACTGTAGGCAACGTTCGGTATCTCACCACCGGAAATTTCCAGTTCAAAACCACCACTATTCAGTTCCCGAATTTTTATTTCCGTTTTGAGCCGGATATAATCTTTCGGCCGGTTTTCGAAATCCATCATACTGAAAAAACGACCGTCTGGCGACATTTTATACAATCCGTCTTCTTTCCTGAGCTCTTTCGGCAAAGGCTGGTGATATGGTGTTTGACGTTGCTCAGTTAAGTGGTAAGTATTTCCATTAACGATAAGACCGTTACTTCGAAAATACCCTGTACTGAAAAAAGCAGGTGCCATTCTCACAGATTCAAGAATCGCATCACCCTTGCGCATTTTAAAGAATGTTGGATTGTGAGAGAGGCCCGACCAGGCTCCATGCCCCATGTGCCAGTCTGTGCCTCCGAAAACCGATGCAGTAATGTTTCCTCTTCGAATTCTTACAAGATGTGAATTTTCAAGGTGTTTCGTATAATGTTCCGGTAGCGAACTGTTGGCTGGCAGCATTTTATTAAGGGTATCGTGAAGTAAAAAATCTGCAAGATGGTGCCCTAACTGTTGCATGGCATTTTCCTCAATAAATTTTGCCACTTCTGCAAAATGGGGGTTATTGTCTATGATAGCCATATAGCGGTATGGAAGATAATACCTGTTAATCATAAACACCCTGCCTGCATCCTGTCTTCTCGAAGCGATGGTATCCACTTCTCCATTTGGCTCAAGCAGATAAATTGTCATATCGAGATTCTTACGAATCGGTTCAAGAAGTTCCGGCCGGTTTAGGTATATGGCGACATCCAGCAACGAGGGATTGTTAACAGCAGAATCGTAATTCGGACTGCGTTCCGGGTGCTGTCCATCTGAATCCTGTCCTATACCCTCACCCAGCCAGTCGTTAATCCGGTTCACATATCTTTGATCTGGATATAAGGAATGAACACCTGCTAAAGCCGCGCAAATTACCCATCTGTGATTGGGTGTATGTATACCACCGGTAATCAAAGCTTCGGTTGATTTGAGTATAACGTCTTTCAGGCCTTCCTTCAAATCCGATGTTTGTGGTGAGCCGTCGTGCAGCAAAAGGGCTTGTGCACGAAAAAACTGTTCCACCATAAAACCGGTATCAGGTGGGGATTGAAGATTCCCAAAATCAAATGTTCCATCCGGATTCTGCCTCCTTTTCAACTCATTTACTACTTCGAGCATGGGTTGAATTAACCCGCTGTTCTGATAATAACGGGAATCTTTAGCGCAGTATGCGGCAGAAACCGTTAACATGAAACCGCTTAATGCCCGGCCTCCGGACGATTCATTCATACGCCTGTAATTCTGAAGCAAACGCTCTGTATCCTGTTCATTGGCACGAACAATTTGGAGTAAAATATCCCCGGAAACTGGTTTTGTTTGAAGCAAACTATTCCCAAACGCCAATACTGAAAGGGAAGCCCCAGCCGATTTTGCAATAAAAGACCTCCTGTCCATTTTCAAGGTATACGTTTTAGTAATTGAAGTTTTATTTCACTGAGTTGTAGTAACCTTAGTGTCGTGTAAGCAGTAAAATAGTGGGAGTCACTTTATCGTTGACATGACATTCGTTCGTTTCTTAAATCAGATTTATGAACACTCTCATTTTAAAGCTTCCAGGGGGATGATTTGCAATGGTTTGTTTTTCATCGTAATCGAACAAGGGTTTCTACTCACCCAGAGTAAAATTTATAAATTCTTCTGAGTAAGCAAAATCCCGGCATTCTTTTCAAAGGTTAAACCTTTCATGCCTTCTTTTCAAATACATTTCTGTTAGATGAGTGAGAACTTTAAGATTGTGTTGCTCGTTTCAGCAAAAACAATACTTATGTATGTCTTAAAAAAAATGTCTGAATTGTTTCTGGTTATATGATTCTCAAAAACAATGTCAGACATGAATACTAAAATTTAAAATGAAGACAGGGCTCTGCAATAGATTCTGCAGCAAAGCCCGGTCTTCGTTAGTCAGGAATTAATAGCCGCGATTTTGTTCGAGGTAACCCGGATTTGCACCAGCTGCATCGATTGCATTCTGTGGGATCGGGAATAACCTTCGGTTCACATCCGTGCCGGACTTGTCCCTCCAGGTATTTTCCCAGGCTCCAAACCGAATTTCCCATGTTCTTGTGAGGTGTTCATGATAGAGTTCCATTCGCCATTCACGCTGAACATGACTCAGAGTTGTAAGTTCACCGGCATCCAGCAGTCTGGCTCCCCTTGCTTCTCGGAGGGCGTTAACATCCGCAAGTGCGGCTCCCCAGTTGCCCAGGCGTGCATTGGCTTCAGCCCGGATCAGATAAACTTCTCCAAGTCTCATCCATGCCATATTGATGTTTGATTGTCCCCTTCCGTTCGTGGTAGGATCAAGATCCCATTTAATCACACGGAAACCGGCCCAGTGCTGGTTATCGGTAACAACTCCTACTTCTCGTGTATAATTAAGCGGGTCACCGCTACGTGCAAGATCAATGATGGGGCCAATGATAAGGTGGCCGTTTTCATCTCTTAAATACCTGCCGGCTTCTCTGATGAGACCGTACTGCTGTCCCTTCTGCAGCCCGCGGTTCCAGTTAAAATCGGCATCATTCGCTAAAGTACCACCATCCGGAATATAGCGTGTGAAATAACGCGGATCATCCTCAAACCCAATCCAGATATCTGCAAATTCCTGGGTCATGGCAGCACCATCTGAGCCGTTGTTACCTCCAAAGGATTCAATAGGCGCTCTCCACCTGTTTCGCGAGGTTTGGAACCAGGCCATGTCGCCGCGGCCACCGGAAGCTGCACTTTGCCTGTGCGCAAAGAGAAATTCCCTGTTGCCTTCATTATTCAGATCGAACATATTGAAGTAGTTTTCCCTTTCCAGGTCATGTTCGCCGGAATTAATGATTTCTGTAGCCAACGTTATGGCCGCCTGAAGATCGGCGTTATTATGACTGAAATTAGCTGCATAACGATCAGCATAAACGGCCTTATTGATAAGAAGCCGAAGTTTCAAACCTTTTACGGCCGACCGGTTGAATCTGGTTTCTCCTACAGAACCTACTGTTCCAAGCTGGTTTTCAACAGCATCCAGCTCACTCATCAGGTAATCAACTGCGGCCTCACCTCTGTAAACGGTTGAAAGTGCATCCGTACCGATATCTTCTGCTTTTTTATCGAAAGCAACATCCCACATATCCAAAGCCCATGCATTGTACAGGGCTTTCAAACCTCTGGCTTCTGCAATTAATTGAGCAGAACCGCCAAGGTCTGCAATAGATCGCTCTGCGATAGCTGCACGTGCAACTCCCTGGGTTACTCCCCTCCACACATCTATCACTGATACGTGTGTTGGTGCCCAGGTATGTTGATGCATTTCAATAAAACGGCCTCCGTCAAACCAGTCGGTACCACCACGATAGGGTGTAATTTGCTCGTATGACGACATGCTCTGCAGGTTATTGAGCCAGTTATGCGAAGACATCAGGCTACGCATTCCGGCATATGCAGGGGCCAGGATTTGTTCTACTGCACCCGGTTCATTCAAGACCTCCTCACCAAGAGCAGTATCTCTTACTGTTTCGGAAAGATCTGTACAGGAGTAGAAAGTTCCTGCAACAAAAAACAGGGTTAATATTAAGATTCGTTTTTTCATGATTTTTATCATTTTAGAATTAGAAACCTACATTTAAGGTGAATATGACAGAACGAGCCGTTGGATAACGGGACGCATCGATACCGGCTGCTGTAATACCGCCAACAGATCTTGGTGTATCAACCTCAGGGTCAAAACCGGGATAATCCGTGATGGTAAAGAGGTTTTGTCCAGTTACAGAGAACCTCAATTCCCGGATAAAGTCCATATATCCTGAAGTATTCACAGTGTATCCTAACGTCGCATTGCTTAACCTGAAGTAGCTGCCATCATGAAGGAATCGTGTAGATGCTGCTGCAGAGTTGGCAGGGTTCTCATTGGGATCAAAGCCGATTCTTGCGATGTTATTGCCGCCATAAAGCTGTGGCATTACAAACCGGCCGTTATGGTCGTTGAAGTAAACCATGTTACCGGATACACCATTAAAGTTAACTCTCAAGTCCAGGTTTTTATAACCGAAGAACGTTGAAATACCATAAGTGTAATCAGGAAGCGCACTACCTGCAACAACCCTGTCAGAATTGGTGATGTTACCGTCACCGTCAACGTCTCTGAAGACATTTATTCCGTCAGAATCAAGCCCGGTCCAATCCAGAATATAGAATGTGCTAATTGGCTGATTGTTCAGAATAGCCTGAACCCTTTCACCGGATAAACCCTGACCCGAAATACCACCGGTCAGAATCTGGGATACCGGGAGTCCCTTCACTTCATTGTCAAGGAATGTGATATTACCGTTGATGTCGAAAGTAAAGTTGGTACCAATATTTTTTCTGTATCCAAGAGACATTTCAACACCCTGGTTTATTATTTCCATATCCAGGTTTGTCCAGAAAGACGATGTAGGCGCGATTGGATCAACTCCGGCAGACATTTCAAAAAGGATATCTGTTGAAACTTTCCTGAAAATATCGATTGTACCATACAGGTCATCATTAAAAAGCCCGAAATCGATACCTAAGTTAGTTTGTTTTGATACTTCCCACTGAATATTGGGGTTGTTTGTCCTTACAAAAGTAATACCCGGTGTCACTGTACCAGGTATAAGCTCATGCCCCGCACCCGCGCCTGTACTGATATTGATCAGCTGCTGGGTAATACCATTTGGAATTTGCTGGTTACCGCTCATACCCCATCCCAATCTCAACCTGAGGTTACTGATGGCAGTAATATTCTCCATAAAGCTTTCATTGCTGATTTGCCATCCGGCTGCCAGAGAGGGGAAATAACCATACCTGTTGTTGTCACCAAATCGTGAAGAACCGTCAGCACGAAGAGTGGCAGTGAGCAGGTAACGGCTGCGGTAATCATAATTCACACGGCCAAAGAATGACTGCAGTTCATTTTGAGATGAAAATCCGCCCGGCCTGTTTTCTGCAATCGTCAAACTGTTACCAATACCGGGATTGTGATAAGCTTTAATTTCAGTTGTAGAGAAATTGTTTACACTGAAACTTCGTCCCTCGAATGTAAACTTCTGGTATGACATACCAGCCAGTACGTTGAAATTATGATTTTGTGTCCCAAAAATATAATTCAATGTGCTTTCAGTCTGGAAGTTACTGTTCTCACGCCTTCCGTCAACCAAACGGCCAAGGGGGTTGCTTATCCTGAAAATACCATGCGGCTCAACCTGTGAAATCTGGGTTCCGCTTGAATTGTCAAGCCCTACATTCAGCCTGTAAACAAGGCCTTCCATGATTTCAAAGCTTGCTTCAATGCTACCCAAAATCCTTGTAACCTCGGAAAAGTTGGTAATAAACTGCAATGCATGATGAGGGTTCATATTCTGATCTTCGGCAATAAAGAATGAACCGTCAGCATTACGAATTGGATATGTGGGGTTGAGAGTCAATGCTGCGGTAAGCATATCGCCGGAAACACCCGGGTCATTCCCGATTGGCGCGAAATTGGTATTGGTTCTGCCGGCTGTAACATTTAAACCGATGTTTAACCTGTTATCCAGAAAACGCTGATTTAACCGGATTCGACCGCCATACCTTTCAACATCGCTGCCTCGTATGATACCTTCCTGGTTTGAAAAATAGGCAGATGCAAAGTATGTAGAAGTTTGTGTACCGCCGCTTATCGACATTGATTGATCCTGGGAAACTCCATTTCTAAGGATTTCATCCAGCCATACGGTTCTGGATCCCCTGTCAAGGTCTGTACGTCCGCGGCTATTCTGGAAGTTTGCAAATTCATCCGGACTCAGCATATCAATGTTATTGGCAATCGAAGAAAAACCTACACTGCTTGTGTAGTTGAATTGCGATGTGCCCATTTGACCCTGCCGGGTGGTTATGAGGATTACACCCTCAGAACCCCTTGCACCATAAATAGCTGTGGCAGATGCATCTTTCAGGATGTTGATCGATTCAATGTCCTGAGGATTCAAAAACGCGAGAGGGTTTGTTGGAGTAGAACTTGACATCCCAAAACCGTCTCCGGCAGGTGCTGTATCAGAGTTGTCGATTGCCACACCGTCTATCACATAGAGAGGGCCGCTGCCGCTTCTTAAAGTACCGGGGCCACGTACGGTAATCGTTTGCCGTACGCCTGGCTGACCGCTTTGGGCTGTAACGGTAACACCTGCAACCCTGCCCTGGAGAATTTGTTCAGGTGAAGAAATAATACCCTGGTTAAATTCACGTCTTGAGACAGTGCCGATAGAACCAGTCACATCTGCTCTTCTTTGTGTTCCGTATCCAACTACCACGAGTTCATCACCGAGTAATGGCTGGATTGACATCTCCACAGAAATATTTGTTCTGCCTGCAAGTGCAATTTCCTGGGTAACGTATCCTACGTAAGAAAATACTAAAGTAACATTCAGGTTTGGTACAGCAAGCTGAAATTCCCCATCTGCATTGGTAGCAGTTCCGGTAGTGGTGCCTTGAACAACAATATTCACACCGGGAAGAAGTTCGCCGGTCTGAGCATCGGTAACCGTACCTCCTATCGTCTGTGCCTGGGCAGATATCGCCAAAAAGCACATCATGAACAGAAGGCAGGAAAATTGAAATGATTTCATCATTATTTTTTTCATAGCTAAGTCCTGTTTACTGTTTGTTTTGAGTTGAGTGGTAGTTTTTTATTCATAAAGGAGCTGTTATTTATGTTTTGTTAACGTTTTCATAAGAGTAGAAGCGCTTTCACAGAAATGTATATTTGTGAAAAAAATCCATCTTATTTTACTACAGCTTAATTACTCAAATTGTTATTAAGTAATTATTACTGAATCATTATCAAACCTATGATTTTGATAATTCCTTATTGCACACGACATTGATTTAGAATAACATCCCGAAATCATTGTATTATAAATTTGATTTCGTTTGAAAAATTTGACCATACTCACCGCATTATCTATAAATAATGAAGATCGCTGAGTTATGCTAAAACATCGGTTACTCCGGGCACTGGTATGGGATAGTATCCATCCGCATCAGGCAAAGTTGGCGGATTATCACTCCAATCCAGTTTTTCCGGCATTAATTGTTGTGTGGAATTGAATGCATCGTCCCATGTAATCACTTTTCCGGAATAGGATGCCATTCTCACCATGATACCGGATAATGTACTTTTCGCCCCATATTCGGCATTATTTATCGGTTTTCCATTTCTGATGGATTCAAAGAGTTCGTTGTGTTCAACCTGATATGGGCTTAAATCATTTGAAGAATCATGTTCGTAGGTTACAATTCCGCTTGAATTCCGTATTGCAGCACCTGCCCTCCAGGTAAAAGAAACGGAGCCATTACAACCCTGAAACTCTTCACCCACTATTGAATAGGTGCCCGGCTGGTGCCGGCACTGGCTGTTTATAACGGCTCCGCCCGGATAAGTAAGAGCAACAAAATTGTGATCGTATATATCACCATACTCTTTGCCAATTCTAACTTCCCTGCCACCCATACCCTGGGCTTTTACCGGATATTCACCAATGATCCAGTTCGCCACATCAATGTTATGAATGTGCTGTTCAATCGGTAAGTCGCCGGATAACCAATTAAAATAGAACCAGTTACGAAGCTGGTATTCCAGTTCGGAATATTCCGGCCTGCGTGGATGCATCCATGCCCCTTCTTCGTTCCAGTATATCTGGCCGCACATGATTTTCCCGATTTCACCATCATGTATTTTTTGCATGATGGTTCTGTATTGGCCTTCATATCTGCGCTGCAGACCAACAACAACACTGAGGTTTTTTTCCTTGGCTTTTCTTCCTGCTTCGAGAACTTTGTGTACCCCGGGAACGTCTGAAGCCAGTGGCTTTTCCATGAAAACATGTTTACCTGCATCAATGGCTGCTTCAAAATGAATTGGCCTAAAGCCCTGGGGAGTCGCCAATACTACAACATCTGCAAGTTCAATTGCTTTTTTGTAAGCATCAAACCCAATAAATTTATGCTCTTCCGGAACATCAATTTTTTCAGGTTCATTGGCATGCCTTTGCAAAAGATTCTGATAGCTGCTATCGAGCTTGTCCCTGAAAACATCAGCCATTGCAACAAGTTTAACACCCTTATCAGCCTGTAATGCCTGGCTTGCAGCACCACTCCCTCTTCCTCCACATCCAATTAGAGCAAGTTTGAGAGTTTCACTGCCCCCGGCGTAGGCACTCAACTGTACCGGCAAGCTGCCGGCGAACACTGCCGCTCCTGCACCAAACGAAGCTTTTTTAACAAATTGACGGCGGGTTAAATGAACCCTGCTGACATCTTTCATAGTTCTCATGTAAAAAAATTGAGCTTAATAAATCCAAAACTTGTGTAGTTGATAATCGCCTACTTTAATTTTATCCTCACTTTCTGCAATAAACAGGGCTCCGGATAGCATTCACAACGTATTTTTAAATTACGGCAGTAATTAATGGAAACGTTTCCAATAAAACAAGTACTTTTATTCAACAATTAAATTTATTTTTTGGAGTAGTACTCCGCAACAAGATTGAATAAATGAAAACCTTTTCAAAATTTCAATAACCTAAAAAAATATCCTGAAAAATATGCGACTAATAATTTTTACTTTGTTAATAGGTTTTTTATCCGGATTGAATTCAACGTCAGCCCAAACAGCCAACTGGCTGCCAGAATTAACAGAAACATGGGAACCTGTGCCTGAAACAGTTTTATCTGCTTCTTTTCCTAACCATCCTTCGGATGCCATACTACTTCTTGACGAAACCTATCAGGACAAATGGGAAGATGCCGATAAATGGAATTTTGAAAATGGTGTCTTAACCGTGGCACCAGGCACTGGCGGAATCCGGACCACCGGTACTTACGCCAGCCTCCAGCTTTACATGGAATGGCGTATACCTGAAAACGTGGATGGTGAGGATCAACGAAGGGGAAACAGCGGAATCTTTTTACAGGAATTATATGAGGTACAAATTCTGGATTCTTATAAAAATAGAACATATACCAACGGCCAGGCAGGTTCTGTTTATAAACAACACCCGCCATTGGTTAATGCTTCGCTGCCGCCGGGGCAATGGCAGTCCTACCACATCATTTTTACTGCACCCGTTTTTATGGAAGACGGAAAGTTGGCACGCCCTGCATACTTCACTGTTTTCCATAATGGTGTTCTTATACAGAATCATGCGGAAGTGAAAGGACCAACCATTTATACCGGATTGCCGCAGTATGAAAAACATCCCTATAAACAACCCATTTTTATACAGGGATCGCGACATGAAATCAGTTTCCGGAATATGTGGATCCGCGAAATTTGAGGTTTTATTCGCGTAAAAACAAAGAATAACCCGTGCTTTCCCGTGTTTCCGTGGCATATTTCCACAGATTCTCGAATAACCTAAGGGCGTCGTGAAGGAGATGAACGAATGAACGGAATAACCGATTAACAGAATAAGTGAAGGCAGTTTTAGCTGAACGGATCAGTTCCATACCAAAAGCAGGACGATACATGAACCCCTCGACCAGATTTCTCATATTTCCTGAAATCCTCGCTCGGGGTTTATTTCTTCGAAGCTTATCTATCCGTCAGCTAAAGCAGACGGCAATTGTATCGTATTCAGAATACCTGCCCTTCGATATTTCCTAAAGGGTTCTCTTCGACATTCGGTGTTCAGTATTCCCAAGTGCAGGGAGATCCTTCCACGGATGAACAGACGAACCGATTAACAGAATAAGTGAAGGCAGCTTTAGCTGAACCGATCAGTTTCATACCAAAAGCATCATTTCGGGACAGTTGAACGCGCCGTAAGCCGGTGCTTTTCCCGGCTCGCCCAATGGGGCGCACTCCACATTCTGCGTAGCAGAATACTCAACAGTTCAACGTGCGTCAGCGCACTCAACAGTTCGACAGTTCAACGCCAAAGGCATTTCCCTGCGGGATATATCCTTCCAAAATCCACGGAAGCACGGAATTTAAACCTCAAATCCAAAGAAGCTTTTTGCATTCCAATAACTGATATTTTTGATTATTTCGGAAACATTTTCAATATCATCGGGAATTAATCCCCGCTCTAAATCCTTCCCAATCATGTTACAGACAATTCGTCGAAAATAGTCATGTCTGGGGAAAGAGAGGAAGCTGCGTGAATCGGTTGTCATGCCAATAAAGAGGCTTAAAATTCCCATATTCGATAAGGCTTCAACCTGTTTTTCAATACCGTCAATCTGGTCAAGAAACCACCACGCCGGTCCATATTGCAGTTTACCGGGTACGGTACCATCCTGGAAATTGCCAGTCATGGTGGCAAACAGTTCGTTATCTCTTGCATTGTTGTTGTAAAGAACCACTTTCGGAAGCCGGTTATCTGTGTCGAGCCGGTCAAGAAGCCTGGATAATTGAGCTGCGAAAGTAAAATCTCCCATCGAATCAAACCCTGCATTGAGGCCAAGTTTTTTCTTCATGCGGGTATTATTGTTTCGAAGTGCACCGATATGCAACTGGAAAACCCAACCTTTTTGGTGATCCATGAGTCCGCATCGGTAAAGAAAAGCCGATTTAAATTTCCGGATATCTGACTCGTTTGGTGTTCCTCCGGCCATCACTTTGTCAAAAATCGCAAAAAGTTCCTGATCTGTGAACGGATCAGAATAGGGCTGGTCTATTCCATGATCAGATGCCCTGCATCCAAGTGAGTCAAAATAGCTGTGCCGTTTTTCCAACGCTTCAAGAAAGTGACTGTATGTTGTAATATCCATATCAGCAGCTTTTTCAAGTTTTTTAACCCATTTACAAAATTCCCCCACATTTTCAATTTCCATACCGGCATCCGGACGAAATGTCGGTACCATGATAAAACCAGTATTCCTTTCATTTCGGAATGAGGCATGGTGCCCGAGCGAATCAGTGGGATCATCTGTTGTGGCCACAACCTTTACACTGCTTCGTTCCAGCAGTTTACGAGTTGAAAATTCAGGATCCTGCAACATCTCATTACATTCGTTCCATACCGATTCCGCGGTGTCCCCATTCAACAGTCGGTCAGTTATTCCAAATGGGTGCCTCAGCTCCATGTGAGTCCAGTGATAGAGTGGATTGCGCAGCGTTTTCGGGACAGTATTTGCCCATGCCATAAATTTGTCTTTATCGGAAGCATCACCCGTTATACTGTTTTCATCTACACCACAGCTTCTCATCGCCCTCCATTTGTAGTGGTCACCGGCAAGCCAGATATGTGTGAGGTTCCTGAAATTGATATCCATAGCAATCTCATCAGGTGGCAAGTGACAGTGATAATCAATAATTGGCTGATCTTTCGAGTATGAATGAAAAAGTTCAGAGGCGATATCGCTGTGAAGTAAAAAATCCGGGTGAATGAAAGGCTTTTTCATTGGCATTGTTTTAATTGAACCTGCAAATTTCTGAATCCAAACAGGTTTTGTTAAATGGTTAATTACTTGCTTTGATAGTAAAATATGTATAACGGTGCCCCCTGCCGAAAATGAAACCCTGACCGGGGAAGTACCGTTTACTTTTCAATCTGGTTGTGATCTTAATTAAGATTCTAATATTTAATGATACAATCATAATTAAGATAATTCATCTAAAGTTTTCAGAAAGCTGCATAATTGCCGGCATTTTCTTTTAAAAGTTGATAACTAAATTTGTGTTAACGAACTTCCTGTATGTCAAATGGAATTCTATTTCACCGGATCATAAAACCAAAATATTTTAATTGTAAATCATGACAATTATTAAAGCTAAACTGGAGCAAACCTGGCGTTGGTTCGGTACATACGACACCATTTCATTAACTGACATCCGGCAAACCGGCGCAACCGGAATCGTAACTGCTCTTCATCATTTGCCCATCGGCTCAATATGGCCGGTACACGAGATCATGAAAAGAAAAAACGAGATAGAACAAAGCGGGCTTACCTGGTCGGTGGTTGAAAGTGTTCCCGTACATGAAGATATCAAACGGCAGATTGGGAAATTTCAATCCTATATTGATAATTACAAACAAACGATACTTAATTTGGGCAAGTGCGGTATCCATACAATTTGCTATAACTTCATGCCGGTGCTCGACTGGACCCGTACTGATCTTGAGTATATTACTGCTGATGGTTCCACTGCCCTGAGATTTGAGGAAGTTGCCTTTGCGGCTTTTGACCTGTTCATCTTGAGGCGTCCGGGTGCTGAAGAAGATTATTTGCCGGGTGTAATTGATGAGGCTAAAGTCTTTGCTGAAGGCCTCGGCGGAGACCGGCTGGAAGCCCTGACAAAAACCATCCTTGCCGGCTTGCCCGGATCGGAAGAGGGTTATACGTTCACTGAATTTCAAGAGATGCTGCAAAGTTATCACGGGATTTCTGCTGACGACCTCAAAAACAATCTCTATCACTTTATAAGGGAAGTTACACCTGTAGCTGTAGAAGCCGGTGTACGGCTGGCCATCCACCCCGACGATCCGCCTTTTTCCCTTTTCGGCCTGCCAAGGGTTGTTAGTACCGAACCGGATGCAAAAGCGCTGATTGAAGCATACGACTCCCCCAATAATGGGCTTACACTTTGTACCGGTTCGTATGGCGCCAGGCCGGAAAATGACCTTCCCGGCATGACTATGCGGCTGGGCCACAGAATCAATTTTATTCACCTGCGGAATGTGCAAATTGAAAACGGCCGTACGTTTCACGAATCAGATCACCTCGAAGGAAGTGTGGATATGTCAGGTGTGATGAGAGCACTGGTAAATGAACAACAACACAGAATAGACACCGGCCGAACGGATGTTACGATCCCCATGCGGCCCGATCACGGTCACAAAATGCTGTATGATCTGAAAAAAGATACGTTTCCCGGTTATTCACTTATTGGAAGATTGCGTGGTTTGGCTGAAATAAGGGGGCTTGAAATGGGAATACGTAAAAATATCACGTCATTAAACGGCCCAAAATAGTATACAGCTGCAGTACTTTTTGTTCTATTGTCGTGTCAACAATAAAATAGCATGGGATTCATTTCATCGTTGACATGACACTATTTTGATCTGCGTAGAATGGAAGCAGATTGTACTATGGTAATTACGCGACGCTTGATACAAGTATTCAAGCCCAATCTGTCATCCCCCGCCAGATCTGCTCTGTATTTCAAAACCCGATTGAGTTTCCGCCATCCACCGGAAGATTAATTCCGGTTACAAATGTTGAAGCATCCGATGCCAGGTAAACGGCTGCCAGCGCAACATCCCCGGGAGTTCCAAATCGCTGCATGGGAGTTCGTTCAAGAACTCTCCTTTTGCGGTCGGGATCGGCATTAAACGCTTTAGCATGCATGGGTGATTCGATAAAACCCGGAGCAATTGCGTTTACACGCACTCCGTAAGGGGAAAAATCGACAGCAAGTGCCCTGGTGAGACCCAATACTCCGGTTTTACTAGCGGTGTAAGCTGCCACATGAGGAATTCCATACATAGCCGCCATTGATATGATGTTGATAATGGAACCACGTTCCCTCCCGACCATTTTTTTACCTGTTTCCCTTGATAGAACAAACAGACTGTTCAGGTTGGTTTGAATGATCTTATCAAATTCACTGTCTGACACTTCCAGCGTTTTCTTTTTTTGATTTATACCGGCATTATTCACCAGGATATCAATCGGCCCAAACCGAGTTTCAATATCTTCAATCAGGCCGGGCAGGGATTCCGTGTCTGTAATATCATTCACTATATATTCTGCCCGACCAGAAAGCTGAACACAGGCATCTTTCAATACCTGTTCCCTACGGCCGGTTATCACTAATTTTTCCAAACCGGCTTCTAAAAAAGCTTTGGCAATCCCAAAACCCAAACCCGTGCCGCCACCTGTAATGAGGGCTAATTTGCCTGAAAGATGAAAGGGTTGATTGCTCATTCGTTCAATATAACTTTACTTATTCAATTCATGATTGGTTGCGCCAATTGAGACATATTCAAATATGTTGTCTAAATTCATGACACATCGCCACTGAAGGAAAAATACAGCCCGATCCGTTACCTCAATTTCTATAATCAGTGATCCCTGCTCATTTCATAAGCACGGGTGGTGATGTAATATTTGGTAAGCAGGTTCGTCCGCTCCCATTCAGGAAGCCTTCCATTTTTAAATGATTTAAGGTAACGTTGTGTAACCCGTGTAAAATGTTCTTCGTGGGTTTCCACAAATTGTTCCGGAATCAGAATTTTCCAGCCATAATCACCGGCTTCTGCATACAGTCCCGGATAACGGTTACCCAGCTGCTCCAGGGCATTACGTAATATCGATTCAAACTGTACAGGATCATTGTCATCTGCCTGTTCCACGTAAAGTGTGGCTTTAAAATTCTGTTCTACATCCTGCCGGATAACAAGGTTCGCCCGTGTACCACGCATGATCGAATAATGTGTATCTCCGCCATCAGGATTTGTAAATCCCCAAAGTACAGATACCCTGGAATAGACATCACGCACTTTAAAAACAAACTCACCGTTGGCAGTAACCGTTAAAACTGAATCGTCACGAACATCTGTCATCAGGTAATCCGGGAAATTTGGTTCATTCGTGATCCGCTCAAATTGCGAGCGTGTAAGTTCTGTATCCCAAACCCTGGCATTCACCATTTCAACTCCATCTGCCGGGTTATTGTAATCTATCGGTTCTTCCGGAAAGCCCTGCCACATGATCAGGTCCACAAGATGTGTGGATACATCCACAATGGATTCTCCCTGCTGGTTTACATCAAAAAACCAGGCTGGTCGTATGAGAGGTGCTCCCGCTACGGTTTTGTAAAAAAAATGAACACTTTCTTTAACTATGGCAGGTTCATCCGGGCTCCCTGTTTTAAGGTCGCCGAAGAGCTCAGAAATTTGAGACAGTTCTTTTTGAAGGATACTGGTAATTTCATGACGTTCGGTCATCATATCGTTCACAACCAGCCCCTGTGCATCGGCCGTTTCAAGTGCCTCTTTCAGTACAGGGAACTGCTCCGGGATAATGATCATGGGTTTATCAGAAAGCACATTGATTCCGTTCTCAATGGCACTTTTTATGTAATTGATCTTACGGGCATTATTTCCTGCTACAACCATCACATTACCGGGCTTTTCATGCAGCATCCGGGCGAGGTAGTCCTCGCCTGTATAAACTTCAGTAATCCAGCCGGTAGGCTGATCATCACGGGAATTAAATCTCTCCACCATGGAAAGGTAGGCATTCAGCTCATTGCCTTCAGGTGCATATACATGCACTTTAGGGTCAACCTGAGGATAGTCGTGCAAATGAATCAACCCTGCATGAAAATGACCGGGATTAAGATTAATAAGTCGGACTTCATCACCGGCAGAAGAAAACTCTGAC
>SKKO01000049.1 GCA_007123715.1 Balneolaceae bacterium
GTAAGTTCTTCCGTTACCTTATCAAATTTCACCAGGTTATCTTTTACCCATTCGCCATAAGGATGTTCAGTTGAGATCTCTTTTTTGATCTCTTCGTCACTGATAATTCTCCCTTTTTCCGTATCGATAAGCAGCATCCGGCCGGGTTGGAGCCGTTCTTTTTGGATGATATCTTCTTCGGGAATATCAAGCACCCCGACTTCGGAAGCCAAAACAACGATATCATTACGGGTTACATAATAACGCGAGGGTCGAAGGCCATTCCGGTCGAGAGTAGCGCCTACAACTTTGCCGTCTGTAAAAGCGATTGAGGCGGGGCCGTCCCACGGCTCCATGAGGCAGCTATGATATTCGTAAAAGGCACGTTTGTCCGGGTCCATGCTTTTATGCTTCTCCCAGGGTTCAGGGATCATCATCATCATTACATGGGGAAGAGACCTGCCGCTCAGTGTCAGAAATTCGAGACAGTTGTCAAATTTCGCCGAGTCGCTGCCTTTAACCTGAATGATCGGAAGGATATTTTGAATATCATCACCGAACAGTTTGGTGGCAAACAAGCCTTCCCGCGCGCGCATCCAGTTTTCATTACCCCTAAGGGTATTAATCTCCCCGTTATGAATCAGATATCGATAAGGGTGAGCCAGTTTCCAGCTTGGAAAGGTATTTGTGCTGAACCTGGAATGAACCAAAGCCAGTGCCGATTCCATATCTGCACTTTGCAGATCCAGATAATATCTTTCCAATTGTTTTGGAGTCAGCATTCCCTTATAAATAATGGTTCTGCAAGAGATACTCACTGCATAAAAAAAGTCTTTATCCTTAATTTCAAGATCCGTCTCTTCAATAGTGCGCGTAATCCGGCGCCTGATCAGGAAAAGTTTTCGTTCAAAATCGAGTTCGGTTTTTAAATCATCACTTCGCCCTATGAACAATTGGCGTACAGAAGGCTCCGAGTTTTTTGCCGTTTTACCGAGACGATTATTATCGGTTTGAACTTTCCTCCATCCAAGAACATTCTGCCCCTCTTCACTTACAATTTTTTCAATCACCTTTTCACACGGACGCCTGTCTTCTCTGTCGCCCGGGAAAAAAAACATGCCCACGCCATACTTGCCGGGTTCAGGGAGTTCAATACCCAATCCTTCACACGATTTCTTAAAAAATTTGTGGGGAATTTGCATCAGTATGCCGGCGCCGTCACCTGAATTGGCCTCACTGCCTGTAGCTCCACGGTGATCAAGATTACGTAACACAGTAAGGGCTTGTGTTACAATGGTGTTCGACTGTTTACCTTTTATATTTACTACAAAGCCGATACCACAAGCATCGTGTTCATAATCAGGATTATATAATCCTTGTTTTTCCGGAGAACCATTCAAGCCTGTCATATTCATATTGATTTAATGTGCTTGCTAATACTAAAATTTTCTTCTTTCTGTTGATTTGTATAGGTCGTATTCAAGGTTATAGCGCGATAATCTACGTAATAAAGCATTACCCTGCCTGCCCTTTAATGATGGCTGAGGGGTTGCCTGAACAAAGCTCGTGCGTTGAACGCAATTGCCTGCGGACCAGCTTCGGAGGCAAGACCACAATATCTCTTCGCTCGCTGGTAGAAGACATTATGCTAAATTGATCGAATTTAGAATCATCTATACAAATGAACATGGAACCAATTTTTTTGATCTGTTATCTAAGCTTTAACCGGGACTTAAAACAAGCTCAGTGTTTATTCACGCACGGTTTACAAAAGAGGGTCATTCTGAAATACAAGAACTTAAGCCAAAGGATTTTCCAGTAAGATGTAAGGGATCTGCCACGTATTGAATCTGAGTTTATCATCATAAGAGCGGCATCTTATATCTGATTAGGTAAACAGCTCATGGAAAGATCTGTAAACTTCTAACCTGCATTATCACAAAAATTAGCTGATCAGTTTTATCGCTTTTTAAGTCAGCAAGATACATCAAAAAGATTAAAATTTCATTCAACGTTCAGTTACGCCCCGCCAACAATCAAATTTCGCTTTCGAATACAAAAAATGAGCCTGGTGAATCTTGCAGGCTAAACAACTCTTTTCGGTGCAGGCTTTTCGTTTAATTTGCGAACATTACATGTTGGCAACTACTATAAACCGGTTAAGCCTTGTTCTATCCGGAAAACGAAATAAATGACTATCGTGCAAGAAATGTATTAAGATTTTGGGGTATTTTTACAATAAAACTTAGCTTGCAAGCTGGTTTTGGGGAAGTGTTTTTAGATTAGGTTTGGAAGCGGTTGCAATTAACTTTACAGCTCATATTTGCCGCATTCAAAAATTGGCTATATACATAAGAGTTGCCTGATCTTATCAGATTTTAGAAAATGATGTGAAGAATTTAAACGGTTTCTGTGCATGAAAAGTGATATCCGGCGTAAATCTCTCAAGTTTTTCCGTCATACACCTGATCAACTATTCATCGAAATGAAATATCGGCAGAAGGGAGCGGAATGAACGAGATGGCTTCATTTGATAACTATAGCATGAGATCTCGGATTAGCAATGAAGAACGGAATAGAAAGGCAGATGAACATGCCTCGGAGAATCTCTTCCAGCACCTCAAAAAACTGTATACCCTATGGAAAAAAATTGCCATAATTTTTTCTGGTATTTGATAAAAATTATAAGTTATATTTGTAAAGTATTTATGCAATTAAACCTAAACTAACCCGTAAAAAACATGAGCCTGGCCAATGATTTTAAAAGTTTCATTATGCGCGGTAATGTGCTCGACCTTGCTGTAGCTGTTGTAATTGGTGCAGCATTCGGAAGAATTGTTACTTCTTTTGTAAATGATGTTTTAATGCCGCCTATTGGAATATTGATGGGGGGTGTTGATTTTTCCGACCTTGTAATTACCATTCAGGAAGCTACTGCTGAAGTAGAGGCTGTAACCATTAATTATGGTGCTTTTACTCAGACACTTGTTGACTTTCTGATTATTGCATTTGCAATTTTTATGGTGATTAAAGCCTTTGAGAAAGCACGTAAAAAAGAAGAAGTAAAGCCTCCGGCTGTTGCAGAAGTACCTGCACAGGAAAAACTTCTTGTCGAAATCAGGGACTTACTCAAGAAGTAGTTTTTTTAAATTAAAGAAAAGCCTGTGTCAGATTCAAATGCAGGCTTTTTTTATATATTGAGTTCCATAGATAAGGATGGCCTTACTTTTACATTTATTGAAAAAGCAGGGCTTCCCATCTATTGCCTGATTTGATAACAGAGCTGAGATTAATAATCAAATGCCGACCTGAAGGTTAAAAACTCGTTGATGTTGTTCATATCCAGAACACCAACCAGACGGCCATGTTCAGTTACCGGAAAGAAATTTCGGTTGTCGCGTTTTAATTTTCTGTAAGCAGAGTAGAGAGGCTCATTTGTGCTGAGTACAGTGCATTCAGTCTCCATTACATCCCGGATCAGGGCATCTCTCCCGACAGTTTTTAAGGCAGGTGCAAGGTCAGCCATGTAAAGAATACCGGCTATCCTGTCAAATTCCATTACAACAAAGTCCTGTTCTGTGGTGGATAGTATCCGGTCTACAGCATGGTTCAGGCTCTTATCCGGGTGCAGTACAGAAAATTCGGTAATCATGGCATCACGGATTTTATATCCGTCCATCAGGGCAATCTGCTGGATCATAATATTTTCAGAGTGGGCACCAAACCAGATAAAGACGGCAATGATTGCCAGTAAAATATTATAGAAAAGGCCGAACAGGAAGAAAAAGACAGCGATGAATTTGCCAAGTCCCGCAGCAATCCTGGTAGCTTCTACCCGGCCAAGTTTCATGGCGAGAAGCGACCTGAAGACCCTGCCGCCATCCATAGGGAAAGCCGGAATCATATTGAAAAGTACAAGTGCGATATTAGCCATCAGCATATAAAAGAGAAAGTTGCCGGGTGTAATGCTTCCAAGTTCATCCTGCAGGCTTTCGGCATCCATCGATGTATATGTATCAACTGAAGCAAAAAAGAATAATATTGAGGCAATTACAATGTTCACAGCGGGACCGGCAACAGCTATCCAGAATTCATCTTTTGGGTTTTCCGGTATTTTATCGAGATTAGCTACGCCGCCAATCGGTAACAATGTGATATTACGTGTGCCAATACCAAATTTACGCGCCGTAAGAGCATGACCAAATTCATGAAGCACAACACAGAAGAAGATGCCGATAATAAACAGACTATGCCAAAAGAGTGTTTGCCATGAGCCGCCCTGCGTAAAAACAAAAAATCCAATGAAGAGGAAGAGCAGCCAAAAGGTCCAGTGTATCTGAACCCTGATTCCGGCATATTTCCCAAGGTTTAATGAAGAGCTCATTCTGGTGCATGGTTTTTGTTCAGTATCCCTCTTTCAAAATAGAATACTTTGAGGGCATAAAAAAAGGCTGTGCAAACATTCGTTCACACAGCCCTCATGTTCAAATCCCGGCTGACTATTCCGGGATCGTAACGTTCGTTTCAACTGAGAGCGTTACCAGGCGCATGGTCATGCCGCCATCTTCAAGCATACGTTCAAGCCGGTTAATAGTTCCGCTTAGTGTTCGTTCAAGAATGCGGCGCTGCATTCCGGATGAATTTTCGATCTGCTGGCGGGCATCCTGGATTCCGCGTCTTGCTTCTGCGAGATCCTCAGCTGAAAACTGTTCGGATATTCCATCGATTACCATCTCGGCGAGAAAAGAATACGGCATACCGTTCACATCCCGGTAGTCTTTGAAATTCATATCATACGTACCGGTGTATTCTTCGCTGAATTGCATATCGAAGCTCATTCTCAGCAGCAGGTAATCATTTGCATCAATATAGAGGCGTCCGCGCATGGCTTCACCCTCCTGGCCTACGGCGGTTTCCTCCATTCCGGAAACGGCACCCTGGTACAGTGCGGATATATCATCAACCAGTAAAACGTGTGCACTGCGGCCATCAATGGTTTCGATTCCTTCATAGGTGGAGTTATCTACAATCGCATCATAATTCTGCTGGAAACTGTGATAATCGGCTGATGGAGTATCCCTGCTTGAGCTTACTTCCTGCATGGTTTGAAGTCCATCCTGAAGGGTCACTTTTCTGTAATAGGTGGTATCAGGTTCATCTGTTTCGATTAACCCTTCCATTTTTGTAACCACCATCATGGTTTCAATTCCTGATAAAGAGTTGCTGTACTTCTGAATCATCCTGTCCATGATATCGGCCGGTGTTTGCGCAAGTATCGTTGCCGGGTAAAACAACATGATGGATAATAGAGATAGAGTGCTAAATGTTTGTTTCATAATGAGAGAGTTTTTTCATTCGGATTATGCTGAAATGTTATTCCTTTTTCGGTAAAGCATCAAGTCTGCATTGTATTAACGAAAAAATATATTGATTTGTCTCATCTATTATGGATTTAAGGCGATTAGTTTTGGTAAAAGGTGTGGGATATGAGTTTCGTGATGCGTTTAGCGTAAAGCCGATAGCGTGCCCGGTAAGTCTGTCGGGGGTTCCTTTGAGCGTTGAAGCGGTGACGGGTTATGGGATGAATGTTGTTTCAGATCGCACATCGCAACTCATGAAGGCCTTCACTATCGCCTGCATAATTATCTGCCCTACAACCTCTTTACTCTCAAAAAAGAGCATGTGCTCTTTAAATATTTTACAGAACGTGAAGCAAACAAGCCAAAACGCGGCTTTTTATTAAGAATAAAAAGCGCTTTTTTTTATTGTATCGTATTTATTTAATTAAAATTCAATAAAAACATAAATAAATATTGATAAATACATTTTATACGTAGAAATTTTAAGCGAACAAAAACCGTAACAAAATGTTGTCTTATGAATAAAGCTGTAAAAGCCACCATTCTTTTGGTTGTTTTAGCCATCATTACCATTGCAGCTGCCTACCATGCAAATGCCGGTGAAATAGTATTTGAAGAACCTGCCGTTGAAATGGTGAGTGTTGCCGAAATTGAAACTGATGAAGCGGAAGAGGTTGTACCCGCTGTTGAAGAAGCATCGGGGTATAGTACCATGGAGGAGTTTATAGCTTCTCCCGATTATGTGAAGTTTATGATCAATAATCTCTGGATTTTAATTGCTGCGTTTATGGTGCTATTAATGCACCTTGGATTTGCGACGGTAGAAAGCGGCCTAACCCAATCCAAAAATGCTGTAAATGTGATTTACAAGAACGTATTTATTCTCTGTACGGGAATTTTGATTTATGCTCTTGTCGGGTTTCAGCTTATGTACCCCGGTGATTTTAACGGGTTTTTAGGTTTTGGCGGGTTTGGCATCGGCTTCGATGCTTCTGACCCCGTTGGAATGCTTACACCTGCTTATGGTGAGGAAATGACAATCTGGAGCGATTTTATTTTCCAGGCTATGTTTGCGGCAACCGCTGCGACCATTGTTTCCGGATGTGTAACAGGTCGTATCAAACTTTCTTCGTTTATGCTTTTCGGAGCATTACTGCTAGCAATCAGCTACCCGATTACCGGCAGCTGGGTTTGGGGCGGCGGTTGGCTTGCCGAACTTGGATTTCATGATTTTGCCGGCTCTACCCTTGTTCATGGAGTAGGCGGTGCTGCAGGCCTTGCCTGTGTAATCCTTCTCGGTGCCAGAAGCGGTAAATTTAAGGATGGAAAAATCTTTGCTATTCCCGCTCACAATATACCGCTTGCCACAGTTGGTGTATTCCTGCTCTGGATTGGCTGGTTTGGATTCAATGGAGGTTCAGTGCTGAATGCGGATCCTGCTGCAGTATCCTTTGTATTTGTTACAACAGCACTCGCTGCTTGTGCCGGTGCACTTGCATCAATGATAACCACCCAATTTGTCATGAAAAGCCTGGATGCGCCTATGGCGTTGAACGGCATCCTTGCCGGCCTGGTAGGTGTTACTGCCGGTGCTGATGTAGTTTCTCCTATGAGTGCCGTTGTAATTGGCGCTGTAGCTGGTGTAATCGTGGTATTCGCAATTCTGATGTTCGACAGACTCAAACTGGATGACCCGGTTGGCGCAATCTCGGTGCACGGAGTTTGTGGAATCTGGGGCACACTGGCTGTTGGAATTTTTGTGCCTGGTATAAGTTTTCTGACTCAGCTTATTGGTATAACTGCCATACTTGGAACCACATTCATATTCTCATATGCCGTTTTTGGTGCCATAAAAGCCGTAATGGGTGTTAGGGTATCATCGGCTGTGGAGTCTGATGGCCTCGATATTTCCGAGCACGGAAACAAGGCTTATCCTGATTTCTCTCCTGTAAAAACTTCCGAACTGGGGGCATACACAGCTTAACCAAAACATAAAAAAGGAGCACCAGATTTGGGGTCGCGGTGCTCCTTTATTTAATCAAATCACTCTCACGTAATTATCATAAACATTTAAATATAGCATAATGAAAAATAAATTCATTACAGTAAAACAGTTAAAAACTGCCGTCCTGTTGCTTATAGGTTCCACTCTTCTCCTTACTCTGAATCCCGATACCGCAAAAGCCCAGGAATTTGATGCCGGGTTTGACATCTACAGTACCTACATATTTCGTGGCGTTGCATTTTCAGGACCATCGATTCAACCCTATGTGGAATTCAGTGCCGGTAATTTCTCGATCGGTGCCTGGGGATCCCAGGGGATAGACGGATATGCAGGTGAACTGGGTTTTCAGGAAATGGATCTCTACGCATCATATGAGTTTGACTTCGGATTGAGTGTTGGCTTTACCGACTATTACTACCCGGGAACTGAATACTTTGATGGCGACAGCCATGCATTTGAATTAAACCTGGGACTGGATCTCAGCAACTTCTCTTTAGCCGGTAATTACATTTTCAATGAAGCCGAGGGCGCAGGTTCAGAAGGCGGTGACCTCTATTTTGAAGCGGGACTCAGTTTCGGTAATGCAAACCTCTTTTTTGGGGCCGGAGACGGGTGGCATTCAACTGATGGAGATTTTAAGCTGGTGAATGTTGGTCTTGGCGTCACTAAAGAGATCAAAATCACTGAATCCTTCTCGCTGCCATTAAGTGGTGCTTTTATATTAAACCCCGACACTGAACAGTTTTATATTGTTGCAGGAGTTTCTTTTTAACCTGAGTTCGATTGTTCTGTTCATCCATATGCAAAAGTCCCCCTTCACTCAGGGGGACTTAGGGGGATGATGATAATGTAAATTCATACGACGTTGGACAACCCTCTGAATTTACTTAGCTGTCTTTCCTGCCTGCATCCTTTGGGAACGGAAGAGTGAGGCTGTTCTCTTTTTTTCAAAATCCTGAAACTCTCTATGAAAGATCTCCCTGTGCACGGTCATCTTTTTTAAGTCTCCTGAAATTCCCGGTATAATTCAAGTAGTTCATTCATCATCATAGCAGTGGCACCCCAAAGCGGTACACGGTGAATATCCCAGTAAGGAACATCAAATGAGGCGTGTTTGAAGTGCCATTCTTTTCTTTTAAGAATTTTTTCGGAAAGAAGTTCGTCCAGTGTAACCGAGAAAGCTTCTTCTACTTCCGCCGGATTGGGCTTTAGTTCCGGCTCATTGGCGAGAAAACCGACAAAAGGTGTAATCTGATTGTCTGTACGATACAAATAGAGAGGGGTAATATTACAGGCTATCTGGATATCTTCCGGTTCAATACCCACTTCTTCTTTTGTTTCACGCAGGGCTGTTTCAAGAAGCTTTTCGCCGGGTTCACATCTGCCACCGGGAAAACTGATTTGACCGGCATGACGAATATTATTTGTTCGTAGTGTAAGGACTACATACAGCCTTTTATCATAACCGGTGAAAAGCGGAATCAAAACACTGCTTGGATGAGCTGTTTTGGAAGGGTCTTGCGGTAATATAAAATCAGGATCGAGAGGAACGGGCGACATCTTTAACTGTGCTTCCCTGCCGGGAAGTGAATCAACAGATCTGTTTTCCAAAAAAGAAAAGAAAGGGTTACGATCCATCCTGTTTAATACTTTATTTTATTTTCCTTACTCACCCATGTTCTGAAAATATCAGCACCCTCGTCATTCTGTACCCGGATATGCGGAATGGTTCGATCTTCGAGAGGGAGTTTCAACTCTTTGTAAATGAAATCATCGTCAAATCCGGCTTTGGCAGCATCGTTCCGGTTGGCAGCAAAAAAAACTCTTTCGGGCCGTGCCCAGTAAATTGCCCCAAGGCACATCGGGCAGGGTTCACAGGAAGTATAGATATCGCAGCCTGTAAGCTGAAAACTGCCTAAAACATCACAGGCTCTTCGAATCGCCACGATTTCTGCATGAGCTGTAGGATCA
Source organism: Balneolaceae bacterium (assembly GCA_007123715.1). GTDB lineage: Bacteria > Bacteroidota > Rhodothermia > Balneolales > Balneolaceae > Rhodohalobacter. Next base: position 9,316 of record SKKO01000049.1, read on the forward strand.
TTTTCTTTCGTAACACAGTTGTTGCCTTCCGCAACTATGATTCCTTCCTTAACAATAACACAGCCAAAGGGTCCGCCATCACCGTTGTCCATTCCTTCACGGGCAAGCTCTATGGCGCGATTCATAAATGTCTTTTCCATATAAAACTTCTTATCATTCATAACTTATCGCATTACTATCAATAAGCAAAACAGATGAATCAGGTTAAAAAAGTCCATGATTCCGGATATTTTTTTAAGTCATAAAAATACAAACAAAGCAAATTGAAAAACTGTATTTTCTGGTTAAGATAATATTGTTACAAAAAAAGAAATTATACTCTTATGTCATTGTTAATTGTAGGATCGGTTGCTTACGATGGAATTGAAACACCATTTGGGGAGGTTGAGCGTATTCTGGGAGGTTCAGCTACCTACATATCTCTTACATCATCTTATTTAACCAACCAGGTTAATCTTGTAGGGGTTGTTGGAAAAGATTTTTCTGACGAAGATATTGAACTGTTTAAAAGCAGGGGAATTAATCTTGACGGGCTGCAGCGGGATGATTCGGGTAATACTTTTTTCTGGAAGGGAAAATATCACTATGACCTGAATAACCGGGATACACTGGATACACAGCTCAATGTTTTTGAACGGTTTGATCCGGTTATTCCGGAAAACTACAAAAATGCCCGGTATATCGCCCTGGGTAATATTGAGCCGAGCCTCCAGGAAAAGGTTTTGGATCAGGTTGAAAATCCGCGTTTTGTGGTGATGGATACCATGAATTTCTGGATTGACCGCGCCCCGGAAGCTCTCAAAAAAACGCTGAAAAGGGTTCATTTACTCGTAATTAATGATTCTGAAGCCAGGGAATTGGCCCAGGAACCCAATCTCATGAAAGCTGCTGAAAAAGTAATGGCCATGGGCCCTGAAGCACTCATCATCAAAAAAGGTGAGCACGGTGCTCTTCTTTTTACCGAAAATGAAATATTTTCAGCCCCGGCTTACCCGGTTATCGATATTTTTGACCCCACCGGAGCGGGCGACTCATTCATGGGAGGCCTGCTGGGCTGGCTGGCTTATACCGATGATATTTCTCCTCAAAATCTGAGGCGTTCGGTTATCATCGGTTCGGTTATGGCAAGTTTTTGCGTGGAGGAATTCGGGCCTGGCCGCCTGAAGAATCTTACAGAAAAGGAGATCTACGACCGCTACCGCGAATTCAGAAATCTCAGTGAGATTCCGGAAATTTCTTAAACTGATCTAGTGTCGTGTCATAAATCATATGTCGTAGTTATCACCATCCGGGGCAGGCGGACGAGTTATTAGAAAATTGAGCCAGTTATGATGATGGGCATGACTCCTATGCTAGATTGCCGTTAACTCGACACTAGAGGCAGTAATGAATAATTTTTGAGTCCTTTACTCCCAAATCTTTTTAAAAATGTTGGAAATCATTCTGCTTGCCTCAGCAAATCCCCATAAAATCGAAGAGTTGCGGCAAATTCTTGAACCATTCGGTATTGAACTGAAATCCACTCACGATTTTCCCGGTGGAGTGGAGGTGGTGGAAGACCAGCCAGACCTTGAAGGCAATGCCCTGAAAAAAGCACGTTACTGGAACCAATTAACCGGTCTGCCGGCACTTGCCGACGATACCGGCCTCGAAGTGGATGCCTTGAATGGTGCTCCCGGCGTCTATTCTGCACGGTACGCAGGCGAACATGTGACCTATGCTGAAAACGTGGCGAAGCTTCTGCGTGAACTGGACGAAGAAAATAACAGAAAGGCACGCTTCAGAACAGTAATCGCTTTTGTTGACGGGGCAAATGAACATCTGTTTGAAGGAAGTTGTGAGGGAACGATTATCCATGTACCAAAAGGTGAGAAAGGGTTTGGATATGACCCTGTTTTTGTGCCAAATGGATATAAGAAAACGTTTGCCGAACTGAGCTCCGAAGAAAAAAACAGCATCAGCCACCGTGGGAGGGCACTTAAGAATTTTTTGGAGTTATTAAAAAATTGAGTTGCCACGGGTGCCCGGAATTTCACGGAGGTTTCTATGTTTCTCCGTGTTTCCGTGGCAACTCAAACGATTCTTTATATATCTCGTTTCATTTTTCTCACTCCAAAACCCCAAAACCAAAAGTTCTATGAATCCCGCTATCGGTTTTAATAATTAAA
>SKKO01000229.1 GCA_007123715.1 Balneolaceae bacterium
AGGTGTAAGTATTGATATCTCCAGCGGCTGATAGCCCCGTGCATCCATATACCGGAGTGCTGCAAAACGGTTAAACCATGTGTAGGCAACCTTATCAACCAGCGTATCCCTTCCCATGCGCTTCAGCTCTTTTTTTAGATCATAGAGTACATGGGTTTTATCTCTCAAGGCACCGTTATCGGCACTAAGCACATGTTCCAGCTTACCGTTTACCTGTTTCAGCAGTTTCCGGCGTGTTTCCTGCGCGAATTTTTTGGGTTTGCTGGTGTTCATGGTCACTGATTTTCTTGTTACAATATTTCGGTAAATAATTACATTCACTTCCGGAATGTTGATGTTTATATTTTGCTCAATTCATACATTTTGTACCAGTAAAAAAAAGCCTCCGGATTCGATTTCTTCAATTTATTTACACTGGTATTAAACGGTTGTTCAATAATCCATTCCTGCATATTAATTGAAGGGGTAAACCGTTCTATTGACGCAGTATCATACTTCAGTATGGTCGCCAAATAAGCGGCTTTCGTTGCATGAGTTATGGCTTTCTCCAGATGATAGTTTTCAGAAAAAATAAAGCTCCGGATCCGTTGGATGCCATTTTGAAGCTCCTCAAAATTGGCTTTTCCATCTTTACCCCGTGTGGCAATAGATAATGACGTTTGGAAGATATCTTCCATCACATCTTCAGCCGTCACGCCATCCTGTTTTCGATAGGCTAACTCTGATACTGCAAACGTGCCAAATGTTTTCTTCATCACCTGAATATCCTGAAATACATCAAACATACTTCCAATATCATAGAGCTGTTTGATGATCTCCATACTCATACTGTTATTGCCTTTAAAATAAGAAATACCCGTTGTATTGGGTGCAAAAGCGGTGAGTTTATCCCCCAACAGATCTTCAATGGAGGGAATATCAACCATGAGTGGTTCCCCATGTTGAGGCAGGAAAGATGATTCGATCGGCAGCTGAATCAGGTTTGAATAGTGCACCTGTTCAAAAAGGATATCGAGTAACACGGACTCTTCTTCTTTTGCTGAATCCCGAATGGGTAGATAAAACAATTTATAATGCGCTTTATCGATATCAGAGCGTTTCTCTCGGTGTTGCAGTTTAACTCGAGTAAACCCTTGTATTTCCACAATTTTTTGCAGCACAGCTTCTATATCCATTACTTTATCAGGCAAAATAATATCGATATCAATGGAAAGCCGTTTTGTTGAATGGAAGTGAAGCATCAGTGCAGTTCCACCCTTAAACACAAACGGCAGCTTCACTTTCACCAGGCCTTCAAGCAGCAATAGTGCCCTAATCAATTTTTCTACCAGTATAGGATCTGCTTTTCGGTGTTTTTTAGATACATGTTGTATCCAATCTGATGATATCTTTTCCTGGTCTATCATGTTCTATATATCGGCAGTAATTTTAATTTACTGCCGATAATTTGTTAACCTTCAAATAGTGGTCCAATTTGTCTTTTTTGCCCCTGCGATCCGCATAACGCAATAACCTGTTTTCGTTAACTGTGTATTTGCTAAAAGCCTCTTTAAAAATGGTTGTTAATTCAGCACCCTGATAGGTATAGAAAAGAGATGGTGCACAAAACAGATCAACCAGTACCTTTTCCAGTGTTGCAGTTACTACATTTCCAATGGTTTGGAGCGGCGCTTCTGAAACAAGAGAATTTACAATCAAGGCATGGCCGCTTTCCGGCAGATAATCTGAAAGCATCTCTTTTTTTGGTTCCAGGAATACATGTCGTTCTGACTCTTTTAAGAAATAAAAAACCGATCGGGCTGCTTCACTTTCAACTTCAACAAGGGTAAAAAATTGGAAAGGCTGATGGATCATAAATTCATTCAATATGGATGTATTCCATATACAAACATCCACATACGGGAATTTTTGTTTCACTTTCCTGTAGACGGATCTCATTTTATGTGAGACTTCCGGAGTATAATTTTCTTCTTCACCCAGTTTGAACTTTCCTCTTCCAACACGTTTAAGAACGCTATGTTGAACTAATGTATAAACCCTCCAATTTATCGTGGTTTTCTTCAGATTACTCTCAAACTTCCGAAAAAATTCGGTGATGTCTTTCGTAGTAAAAACCTCATTTTCGCTGAAGTACTCTTTGATTTCTTCTATATGGAGTTTATTTGTGGCGAAAGTGTTCAGGATTTGGTGAAGATTTCAAATTTTCGGCAGTAGTTTTTATTTAGTGCCAATAATTTGAAAGTATGATACTGTATCTTTAATCCAAAATAATATTGCGATTTTTTTGAATCTGCTTTACCATCGCCTCTCGCAGTGCCTTCAGGTATTCATCCACATCTTCCTCGGTTTCAAGTTCTTTTTTATCAATTAGCAGCTGAATTTTAGACTGCTTGATAAACATGCGCCTTGGTTTTGTTTCTTCATCCGGGGCAGCCAGTTCATTCATCCGGTTTAACCGCCCGGTATATAGATCTGCCAGTTCGTAGTAACGTATGTTTTTCAGATTCCCAATGTAACGCTCATTCCGAATCCTGTTAAGCACTTCATTAAATGGCAGAAGCACCTCTTCTTTGGCTGAAGCTGATAGCTGATCAAACTCAGCTCTCTGTTTGAGTTTGGTTACATATTCCTCCGCAATTTCAACGGTTACATCTTTCTCACCGAGTAATGCATTTTTAACTTTTTTTGTAAGCAAATCCCGTATATAGTAGCATGAACATAACCGAGCAAAACCATAATGAACAGCATCAAATTTGCACGACTAGCACATGATTTTGTAAGAAACAGGCTGTGTGATCAGGATCATGAAGACCTGATGCAGCTTTTACACGAAAATCCGGAATTGTTGGAGTATATTGCAATTGAACACACAATCTACCAAATCGGTTTGCGCCGGCAGAAGGAGAATGGCATCGGTCTTTGTCGTTGAAGTCATCGTTTTTTGACAAGCAACCTACCACATCCTTCCAATCAGAAAAAAATATAGTTGGTTGGGTGGATACCTCCGCAGGGTCGTGGCTATCGCTTACAAGCTGGTCGGCGACCGGGCTTCAGTTCGCGGATCAGAATCGGTCCCGATTGCC
>SKKO01000036.1 GCA_007123715.1 Balneolaceae bacterium
GTGGTCTTTTTTAAGTTTGTGATAGTTTTTCAAGTATTCTTTTAATGTATTTTCACGACAGCACCCATTGATTCTGACATTCAGATTTTTTTTAACGGATGAATAGTTCCTTTCACTTACTCTGTTAATCGGTTCATCTGTTTTTTGAGGAGCCTTCTCCCAAAGGAATCCTTGCAGGGGTGGCAAAAAAAAGACAGGCCCGAATGATCGGGCCTGACTTGTGTTGAACGATATAGATAACGAAGATCAGATTTCTCTACAGGATTTCAATTTGATATCCGCCTTTCTTCTTGTCTTTCAGATAGATTACAAGGAAGACTATTGCAAGAAGAAACGCAAAAGGAACCCCAAAAAGAAAGGATACACGACCGCCATAGTTATCAGCCGGTCGCAGCACTGCAAATGCCCGGTCGGTCAATTCCCGTTCCTGCTGGATCCCTGAATCTAACAGTGCTCTCATAGTATCGGCAGTATACCTTCCATGAAATTCATTATTTTCACGGTAATAACTTAATGATAGTTGTGCAAGGTTCAGTACATTCTCTACATCGGCTTGAGTGAAGCCGAGCTCCATTAATCTTTCTGTATCCCCGCTTGCGGCTCTTGCCTGTGCAACATATTCAGGAAAGCGTTCTTCAATTTCTTCAAGTATCATTACGGTTTGCTGTTCATCGAGAGCATCAGGAATGTATCTGTCAGCAATGTCACCCATAACAGCATTGGATATGCCTGCCCCGACAAAACCCATTCCCATCAACAAAATCAGGCCGAGAGAGCCGGCTTTTGGAAACCTTTCACTCATAAATCCAACCATTGTCGGGAAGTAGAATGTAATACCTACTGCAAAAAACGTTGCGGCTATCATCAGCGGCACAATTCCTGATTCAACAAATGAGAATAATAAAAGGCCTATTGCAGTAAATACTGACGCGCCAAGCAACATACCCGGCGGGGAGAATTTTTCAACAAACGGGCCGGCAAAAAATCTGAGTACCGTCATGATTCCACTGATCCATACAAAAACGAGCATCCCATGTACTCCGGCAGCCTGCAATACTTCAGGGATCCAGCGACTTGGGCCCATTTCCAAACCAAGGCTTATCATTTTCAGGAATATCAAACCCCAGACCAGCGGATGTGTAAAGGTATACCTGAACATTTCACGGATTGGGATACCGGCTTCAGCAGTGAGAGTTTTTGGAAAATTTTCTGTGAGAAGCAAGTAGCCGTAAATCAAGACAGGTATGTATACGATTGAGATCTGGGCAGTCCAATGGCCTATGTTCAATGGGCCAAGCATACCGATTTGAACCATTGCCCATCCAAGCAAACCTCCAAATACCATTCCACCAGGAAAGAATGCATGAAAGTGGTTCAACTTTGTCACCTTATTGTCGGGAAACAAGGCAGCTGTAAGCGGATTGCCGGTTACTTCAATTAATCCATTGCCCAACCCGAATCCAACAGCTCCCAGAAAAAGAATCCAAAAAGCAAACGGCTCACCTGCAAATGGGGAAGCAGCTAAAAATAACGTTACGCCGGCAAGATGGCTGACAAACGCACCTCTTGCGGCATTCTTAAATCCAATTTTTTCAAGAAAAGGGCCAATGGTGAGTAATCCGATAGCCATACCCCACAGAGCAGCACCTCCAATTACACCCACATGAGCATTCGAGAGTATAAACTCTGTTTTTAGTTGTTGTAAAACATTACTGACAAGTACGAAAGAAAAAGCAGTCGGCAGAAGTGCAAGGCATATTCCTGAAAACAGTTTTTTCCTGTTAACTGTCCCAATACCGTTTGTAGACATAATGATTCATATTAGGTTAGTATTAAGCAAATTAGGATCAGGATAAAAATTTATTCTGTAATAAAAAACACAATCTTCTTTCCTTCTCTCGTAAAATCGATACCTATCGATGCCGAAATAACGGTAAGTATTTCATTCAATTCCGCATATTGAAATGTACCTGTAAACGGAACTGAATGTAAACTTTCATCAGCAATGGTGATATTCAAATCAAATCTACGCTCAAGGTCCTGAACAACCTGTTCAAAAGGAATATTGTTAAAGTGAATTCCCCCGCTGGTCCAAAGCAAGTAATGCAAAACATTTGTTTCAGTGGCTGGAAGAGGATTTTTACCTCTCGCAATTTGTGTTTTTGTTCCTTTAACCAAAATCACTTTTTCCGGCTCTTCTATATTCTCATCTGTTGAACTTACCGATACCATACCATCGCTAACCACAACCTGAACCTCTATGTCATCACCCCATCCACGTATATTAAATTCTGTACCCAGAACTTCAATCACAGCATCCTGAACATGAACAAAAAATGGATTACTCTTATTATAAGACACCTTGAAAAAGGCTTCTCCTTCCAGAAATACTTCCCGCTTATTACCTTTAAATTCCTGTGGAAACTGTAATTCACTCGCAGAATTCAGTGTTACTTCAGTTCCATCACTAAAACGAACACGTGCTTTTTCTCCGCGGTCTGTCTCCAATTTTTTCAGGGTATAAAAACCGTTTTGTTCTGCAGTAATCTCCTGGATTAGAGTATTTTGTGAAATGACATAAGCAAATAGCCCTGCAAGCACCATCACAAGAATGGCGGCTGCAGCCTTATAATAACCAACTCTCGATTTGTAGCGATTAATTCTATACGTATCACTTAGTGTGGTAATCTTGGTTCTTTGAATAGCTTTTTTTCTTTCCTGGAATTTTATCCAGGCGGCCTCTACATCAACAGAAAAATCTTCCTGTGGGGTTAAATTCCAGATTTTCTGAAGATCCTGAATCAATTCTTTATTCAACGGATCAGATTCAATCCACTCATCAACAATTTCTTTTTCTTCAGCTGTAGCATTACCCGCGATATATGTAATGATGATGCCCTTGTTTTCAAACTTAGATTTCAATGCAATGCCTCAAATTTGTTGTCTCTTATACTATTTCTTTACCGCCTGAAACCATAAATAATAGATTAATAAATCCAGTACAGCATAATCCATTATTTATTAATAGCTCATCAATAGTATGACGCGCAAAAATACGGAAGTTAAGGCGGTGTAAACTATCATCTAAAACAACCCAAAGTGTAATTACCCTTAAACTAAATTGCAAAAATTAACAATTCACTAAAGATTAGGTTATGATTATTTAAATTATGCAGATCGGGTATTTACACCATTATTAAACCATTGTTTAATATTTACAAGAATTCAGAATATGACGACCTGACTTTCAGTCACTTGTAGGCCCTGATTTTGGGTATCAGAGATGACATTAAAACTTCGTGTACCTTTGTGTTCTGGTGTCTTCTCCCAAAGGGATCGAGCTTGTGTGAAAACTAATTTTGAGATTATGTTATCCTATATATTTTATGTTTTCATATAGAAGGCTTAAATAAGTAATATGATACCGATCAATTAATCCCTATACCCTTATTTATTAATGTGTTATTCAGAGATTCAACTATTCACACAACCTCGAGCCCTGCGGGGAATATAGAAGTGCAGGCATTTTGAATACGATACAATTGCCGTCTGCTTTAGCTGACGGATTGGAAAGCTTCCATAACACTAACCCCGAGCGATACTCGCTGGAATTATGAGGCACGTTGTCGAGGGGTTTTTGGAAGGATGTGTCCAGAAGGGATGCTTTGGCAATGATCTGTGGATCTGTGGGGCTGTTGTACTGATGAGTGCAGAGCGTAAACAAATCTGTCACTGGTAGCCACTCCCCTACTGGCCAAGTGCCATACAAAAGGAGATCCGTCAGCTCAAGCTGCCTTCACTTAGTCTGTTAATCGGTTCATCTGTTATCTTTTCCTCAGAACCATGCTCGTCTTTTGTATGCATAGCCAGATCCTTCAAATCATTGCGGGCATGAAAAGGCTTTCCAAGCCAGAGAAGCTCTCCGGCGTACGTATCAGATTAATTAAATCAACAGATATGACAGTTTTCTCCTTAATATTTTGAGCGTACGCGTCATCTGAGACTCAACTGTTTTTACCGAAACATCCATTACACCAGCAATCTCATCATAAGTTAGCCCATCGTTCCGATGCAGCCTGTAAGTCATACGGCTTCTCTCTGGTAATGCCTCTATGGCATTTTCTATTGCAATTCGTATTTGTTTTTCTCTTCGTTCATCTATATATCCTGAATCTTCCTGAAGATTTTCTTCGATCCATACATGATCGTACTTCTCCTTAATTTGCTGATGTTTGATGTAGTTCAAGCATTTGTTTCTCACAATCCTGTAGAAATAAGACCGAACCGATCCATTGATTTCCCATGAATCGCCTGAAATCCATATATCCGTATACGTTTCCTGAACAATTTCTTCGGCAACTGCTTTAGATTTTACATATCGCCATGCAAAGCGGGACAATGACTCATAATATTTTTTATAGAGGATCTCGAAAGCATATTCTTCCTTTTCCTGAATATATTCCTGCCATAATTCCTGATCATTGTCCGGCTGATCCCAATTCTTCATTTACACCTTCGAGGTTTCGTCTATTGACGCTTAGTGAATCCAATTACAAAAAATATTACTGCTTTCGTATATACAACAAAATTCTGCAACTTGGAACCGCTTTTCTTTACAAATAGTAGATTATTTGCTATTAAATTTTACTATTTGTTCGAACATAAAATAATTTAAACAAAAATGCTTTTAAATTTATGTTAAAATTAAACCTGAAAAATTGATTTCATTCAATAGACCAACTGCAGCAACGTAATACCTGACCGGAGAGGAAATATTCTATATCCGAATAAAACATAGACACAAAAAGAAATCCCGGACACTGTTCAATATCCGGGATTTGGTTATTTATCCATTAGGGATCAATAGATAATCATGTGGGGAACCGTATTGGGTATACGTATATACATGATCTTAGCTGATAACAACTCAAACCTAGGATACCCTGAAACAGGATTTGTAATAAATTTTTAAAAATTAGCCACTTTCAAGACCAACCATATGCAACATAGTCTCTTGTAAATGATCCGTCTTCATATAGATTGATAATGGCATATCCCGGATGAGTCTGATGGTAATTCCCCCGCCACCAGTTGCCGCTTACAGCTCCATTACAATAGTAGGTAACATCATTATAAACAACTTTATCGAGCAGATGAATGTGCCCGCTAATACAGACTTTCACATTTTTATGCTTATAAAACAGTTCTACAATTCTTCTTGCATCAATATGAACCCAGGCACCGGGAATAACCCAATTGCCCGTCTTTTCATTTTCACCATCAAAAAATGAGGCCGCGCACATAATCGGTATATGTGAAAATATGAGAATCGGTCTATGAGCATGAACCTTTTCCAGTTCCGATTGCAGCCATTCAAACTGTTCTTCATCTAACCTTGCTGTGTACCAGCTTCCGTCGTCCCTGGTATGCGTGCTATCGAGTACGATGAAATGCCAACCGGCTTTTTCAAAACCGTAATACCTGTTTGGCAATCCGAGTTTATCTACCGCCCACTGTTTACCATAACGGGGATCTTCCGAATGTTCCTGAAGCCCCCATACATCATGGTTGCCAATACAATTAACAACTGGCAGCGAAATTTCTTCTGACATTACCCTTTCCCAAATACGCCATTGTTCAACTACACTCTCTTCGTCCTGCCTAAGTGCATCATTGATTGAATCACCACCGTTAAAAATGATATCCGGAGTGTCTTCAAGACTTTGAAGATGACGTATGCATTCCCTTGTCCATGATTCAGAATTTCCTCCGGAATGAATATGCGGATCTGTAATATGAGCAATCCGCAATACCCTTCGTAAATTGATTCGCTTCTCCTCACTCTTAAAAATTGCGAATTTCCCGGATGTAATTGCGAGCCCGGAAAGGCCCATACTTTTTAACCACTCTTTTCGGTTCATTATATTTATTTATAATTGGGGTTGTTATAAACAGCCGGTAAAAAAATCATTTTTATAAATTACCATCCAGGTAATTTCTCATTTTTTGAAGATCGTCAACATTTATCACATCTACACCGGCGCGGATAAGTACATCCCAAAATTCTTTCGTATCCCGGGTTGCCCAGAACCGGATTATTTTGTATTCCGCATGAGCCTTACTCACATATTCTTCCAATTTTTCAAACTCGGACGGTGAGATCTCACCTATACCATTCCATGTAAAATGACTTCCCCAGTGATCACTGATAAGCGGATACAGATCACTTGGCAAACCACTGCCAATATCCGGCAGCCGGCCATCGATAAAAACCATTCGATCTGCATCATCCGGACTGAGCTTAGGCCTGTTGCCTGAAATCAGTAAATGAATTGGACCTTCTTTCCATATACCATTTTCGAGCCGCGTAAAATATTCGCGGTAGGGCTCTATCACTTCCATTAATGCACCAAAAGTGGCCTCCGCTTCTGTCTTTACATCAATAACGAGATAAAACGGCAGAGTGCTTTCGGGCAACACACTTCCATTATTTTGTTGTATCACTTCAACCAATGGCTGTAAATATTGCTCTTCGAGCACCGGGATTTCCCGGGGATTTTCGGGGTGATCATGTGTAACCCGTAATTCACCGTCGATCAGGTGAATATCTGCTTCAATCATCTGGAACCCATGCTCCAATGCTTTGAAAAGCGGCTTATCCTGATCGTAATCATTATGAGACCAGACGTAAATTTCCAGTTGGCCGCTTTCCGTTTCCCCTACAGTTTCGCAGGAATAATTAAATAACAAAAGCAGTGCCAGAAATAATTTTATATATACAATAGATTTGAAATGCATTATCTGAAATAAATCGGGTTTGAAATAATAGTTATACCTTCACTGTCTCGCAGGTTAAAACGGAGCCATCCTGAATCCTCAATTTTCAACCTGAATGTTTTGAAAGCCTTGTCTCTGTAAACCTGTGATGCTGAAGGCTCTAAATCTAAGATCTCACTATTTAAGATTAATTCAAGAGTATTTTCATTACGTTGAGTATAACCAATCTGTATAAGAACTTCATCAAGCCTATAGTCATTACCTGAAACCACATCACCCATTTCATAAACTTGATCTCCCGCGGTTACTGTAAATTCAACTTCCGGTCCATACGGATTTCTGGTTTTCAGATAAACCCGTCCTTTTCTTACTGCATCCAGCAAGGCTGATTCCGAGAGTGCCCCGGCATAAACCATCGTTGTGGGAGTTCCCGGCTGAGCCCTTCCAAAACCACCGCCATGATCATCACTGCCTCCGATTCCAGTAATCATATATCCTTCATTCAGGCGTTCATGCCAAAAAGGAATACCTGAAATATCTGTTTCTATATTTGTACCATTTACAATTTCGATCGCATCCACAATGTGATAATCGGTATGATCTGCACTCCATCCGCAACCTGTGCATCTGGCCCCGGTTTCACGTCCGGGATGAGCAATAACCAACAGAGAACCTAATGATAATGAGTTTTTTTGGATATGATTCACCGTCATTTCATCAAAACCGATCCTGAAATCAACCGGTATGCTCGTACCAATCACATTCATATGCCCATAAAATGTAGTTACTTCCTGACCCCTGAGTAGTAAAAGGTCAGGAAATGTGGGCTGGGCAATTTTTATATCCTGGTGGTGGCTTACGGTATTATGGTCGTTAATGGAAACAAAATCGAGCCCGTTACTGTGTGAAGCTTCTGCTACATGCCATACCTGGCATGTAGAACGGTTCCCGCGAGTATCATGGCACCCAAAAGCATCACTGTGACCTGTATGGGTATGAAAGTCTCCCCTGTACCATTGTGAAGCATCGTTCAGTGCAACATTTGAGGGGCCGTAATATTCCGGATGATTTTCAGGAATCATCCGGATGGTTACAGTATAGGAAGCATCCTGCGTTATCGTTGGAAAACCCAATGAAATGTTCCATTCTCCTTCCAGAATCGGCCCGGGAAAATAGGATGCTGTTGTTCTGTATTTACTAATATAAAAAGTGCTTTTTGAAAAACGACTGGTTCCCCTGAAACCCTGGGGATCGAACAGGCCGATTTCCATCTCCGAATGTACACGTCTCCCTTCATAATCAAAGGTAAATTCCAGTGCCCCTGTACCCTCAGGTACAACAAAGGGCTCAAGCCTGTATGTGTACTGCTGTTCAGGTGTAACAGTCCCTTCGATAAGTACCGTTAATATTTCATCCGTTATAACAGTTTTAGATACTCCGGAAAATATAATCGGGTAAACAGTAAGCAGTAGTATGAATAAAAAAGGGACTTGGGTATTGAATTTTTCCATATGGGTGTAAATTATCATAAAGATGAGCATATTGAGGCAAGACCCGGGCATTTAGTCTAAGGTGAATATCAGGTTACATCTATTTTTTAAAGGAGTATTATTCTGACGTTCGGATCATTTATAATTTGCCAAAAGATAAGAGGATTGCTTTTCCAAAAATCAAACTGATAAGCAATCAAAAAAGTAAGTAGTGTCGGGTCAAGAGTAAAATAGCATGGGGGTCATTTCATCGTTGACATGACAGTGTAAAAACATAGAAAAAGCCCCGAAGTTTATCCCGGGGCTTTCTAATTTTTGATTACCTGTTATTATAAATTTCGGCAACCTCTTCTGCCGTCAATGCGCGATCATAAAAAACGATTTTTGCATATTCAGCCTGCAATTTATCACCGTAATTACCTGTGCCATCTTGATTTATATGTATCGGATTACCATTATCCAGGTTCACGGAGGCCATACCACCAAAACCTTCTTCTACACCATTAAAGTAAATATACATGCCTTCACCACGTTTCGCCGTAATAGTGACATGATGGAATTCGCCATCCAGCCAGGGTGATTCATCATTTCTCACGTCAAACCTGCCTGCATCTGTATAAGGTGTCTCATTTCGTGTTTCTTCTTCACGGGAAGACGCCACGAAACGCATGCGTCCACGATTATATGCTACCACCCAACCCGTATTTGACCCGCTTCTCCAGTCCTGCGTACCCATCACGGCAGGGTCACTGACATTATGATCTGTCTTCATCCACCAGCTTACTGAAAAGTCACGGCTGGCACCAAAATTCAGAAGCGAGCTGTTTTCAACAACCATAAATGAATTTTCACCGCCTTTGAAAGCAGTAACAATACCGAGATCAGGATGTTCATAAACCCGGGCCGCATTCACAATATCCGTAGCGAGCTCCTGAATACGCCCATCACTGAAGCTGTATTGAACATTCGATGGAATGTCGTCAATTACCCTTAGTGTAAATGACCGCATCGACGGGTAATTAAATCCGTCCACGCCATCATCATCAAAATATAAATGGAAGGCCAGATTTATGGCTTGTCCAAAAGGAATTCCCATGTTGGCAACAGGAGATGTGAATGTAGCTACATTTCCATTCACGGAAATATTTTCAATTACATCCCTCGTGTTCACATTAACCACGTCTATTTTATTAATGCGGTAATCGGATTCTATTTCCACTTGTACATTATGTTCAGCCCTGAATGCTTTTTCAAATACATTCACCAACGTTTCTCCGGATTCCGGATCCGTTAATTTAAATGTAATTTCGCGATCAATCAGTCGGGTGTCCATTTCCTGGAAATCATCCGTACAAGACATAAAGGCCGCCAATAAAATCAGAGCCGTAAATACTAACGTTAAATATTTCATCATTTTTCCAATTATGAGTTTTTCGTTTGTTGATACGGCTTACCAGCCCTGATTTTGCTCGATACCCGATGCTTCAATATATCGCGTGGGAATTGGCCAAACGTGATGTACGTTCGGATTAAAGTTGTCCCTTGCACGCCATACCTGTATGATTTCATAACCTGAATCCGGATCGTTGGTATCAAAATGTGCCCTACCCATATCTGGTTTCGAATATGCAGCCTGCGCGTCACCCCACCGAACCAGATCTTTGTGCCTGTCAGAAAATTCACCGGCTAGTTCCGATCTTCGCTCACGCTTAAGATCATCCATGGTAGCATTTGAAATTGGCGCCAAACCGGCCCGCTCACGTATGAGATTTATTTCCGTATCGGCATTTTGTCCCTGCATCAGGAGCGCTTCAGCTTTTATAAGAAGTACTTCAGCAAAACGCATTAAGGGAATATTCAGGTTGGTGGTTGGCTTGTTTCCATTCGGATTTACATTGATACTGAAATCTTCCCAGTATCCTTCCATGTACTTGTTGAATTGAAATCCTGTCCAGGAATTGGATGAGAAATACCTCCTGGAGGATCCATTGAAGTTAAATTCATCCCCGAATTCAAGAATAGTGGCTTTCTTTCTGTGATCACCTTCCTCGAAGTGATCATATAAATCGATGGTTGGATGGAAGTATCCCCATCCATTGTATAGGCCCCAGCCTACCTGTTCAAGCATTACACCAGGTAAAATGGACCCCGTTTGGGTACCGCTCACCACAGAGTAGATGTATTCGGAAGACCAATTATTCCTGATATAGAAAACACTGTGAAAATCTGTTTCAGGAGTTCCCGTGTTGATCAGGGTCCGGTTCGTTGGAGAATTAATCACACGGTTCGCCGCTTCCACTGCATTTGACCATTGAGAGTCATCATATTGCCCCCAGTAAAGGTAGGTCTTTGAGAGAAATGCATCAGCAGCATCCTTATGCGCCCTTCCGAGATCTTCTGAGCTATAGGAAGTAAAGTAAGGCAGAAGTTCACTTGCCCGATTAAAATCTGCTGCCGCAGCTGCATAGTTTTCCCGAACGTGAGCCGTTCTTGGGAAAAAATCATCTTCCATGTTTTCTTCTGTTACGATAGGAATACCGGCCCGGTGGTCTCCATATAACCCTGCCAGTTTAAACTGGAAGTAACCCCGGCTGAAATAGGCCTCACCAAGAATTCTGTTTTTGAGAGCCTCACGGATATCCATCCCCGGTATATTGCGAATGATATTATTGGCATACTGAATATTTTGGTATGCAAAGCCATAATAATCCCTGACCCGGCTTTCACCTCCATCAGCAATAAAGTCGCGAACTCGCTGGGAAGCACCATCCGCTCTTCCTGTCACCATATCATCTGAGGAATTGATATACCACATTATTCCCCTTCCATACATATTGTTATTGGAAAACTTTCTCCAGTAGAGGGCATTTGAAGCAGCGATTGCATCTGCTTCTGTCTGCCAGAATGCCGCATCGGTTAATGACCCCTGAGGCGTGGTAACAACAAAGTCATCACCACAACCGGAGAAGCCAATCACCAACAAAGCAGCAACTAAACCCGCGAAACTTCTTTTCATTGTCTGTTTCATTTTTTGCACCTTATACATTTGATTATAATTTTTTTATACGATTAGAATCCAAGATTAATACCAAACACAAAGGTTCGGCCTTGCGGATAAAAAGCACTGTCAATCCTGTCGCCAATTTCCGGATCTATACCGGGATAACTGGTGAATGTGTGAAGGTTA
>SKKO01000204.1 GCA_007123715.1 Balneolaceae bacterium
CACCGTTCAGGTCTGCCCAGGCCGCTCCGCTGGAAAAGCCCGGCTCACCCAATCCCCACTCCTGCGTGCGGTCAGTAAATCGCAAATCACCCTCATTGGCAAACAGGTGATTCGGTATGGGTTCGGAGTTCAATTGGTCAATCAGGTTCATAATCACATCCGGCTCTCCCTCAATAATTCTCTGACGAATTAACATCGGGTCTGCTACAAATTCGATGTAATCCTGATCCAGCAGGTCTTTGTAGATGCCGTTTGTCACAAATATATCGTTGAAACCATTCAGATCGAAATCTGCCATTAAAACTGCCCAACTCCAGTCGGTCGCATAAACATCTGAATATCGCCCGGTTTCCACCCATTCACTACCGGTATGAACCTGGAGTACATTCCGGGTAAATTTATGATGAAAACCTCTCTCCACAAGGTCACGATAGTCGTTCCAAGATCCTATGGTCATTTTTGATTTGAGCCTCTTTTCTGTAACGGGAAGCATGTCGAGTACATAAATATCCGGCCAGCTATCATTATTGAGATCAGCAATATCAGAACCCATGGAACTGAAACTTATACTGCGGAATGCAGATTCCAGAGCCTCGGTAAAAGTGCCATCACAGTTGTTCAGGTAAAAGTAGTCACGTTCAAAAAAATCATTTGCGATATAAAGATCAGGGCAGCCATTCTTGTTCACGTCAGAAACCGCTGCACTGAGGCCAAAACTGATGACACTGCTGATGATACCGGCCTCTTCAGATACATCCCTAAAACGATCACCTTCGTTGCGATACAGTTTACTTGCACCGAGTTGGTCGCGTATAAGACGGTCATCACCTGAGACATTTTCAAAATTACCAACCTCATGAAATGAATTACTGATGAGGTACAAATCAAGCCGGCCGTTTCCGTTGTAATCGAAGAAAATACCATGTGTTGACAGATTTGCGTCTGCAATGCCCCACTCTTTTGCTTTTTCAGAGAAGGTTCCATCACCATTATTGATATATAGCCTGTTATGACGCTGAACACCTTCAGGTTCTCCCGACAGAGTGACAAAGATATCCAGAAACCCATTTCCATTTACATCCGCGAAACTCACACCTGTTGACCAGTACCCGTCACTGTTTAAACCGGCTGAATCGGTGATATCCCGGAATGTATAATTACCAAGGTTTTCGAAAAGGCGATTAGAGGACATATTCCCTGTAAAAAATATATCGGGAAACCCATTACCGGTAACATCACCAACGGCAACACCACCGCCATTATAGAAATTCCTAAAGATGTACATGTTAAACTCTTCAGTAGGGATAAGCTTGTTTTCAAAGTAAAGATCTGTTTCGGCAGGCGTCAACATCTCAAACAGAACTTGCTCTCGCACTGAATCTTTTTGAAACAATGAGCATTGTACCGTGAACATTAAACAAAGAAACAGTAAACAGAATCTCTGCATAAAACCTACAGGATTTAAAAAGTCGTCTGCTGATAAAGCTTGAACCTTTTTCAGAAGGGTTTTCAGTTTTTTGTGTAAATAATAATTGCCCCGTTTGAAGCCCTCATACCGTAAGTAGTCATAGCTTCAGAACTTCTCATAATACGGATAAAATCGACATTGCGGATATCAACTGCATTTTCAGCATCACTATAGGATGTACCAACCTGGGTTCCATCTACTACAAATAGCGGTGAATTATCACCGGTAACAGAACTTGCTCCGCGAAGCATAACCCTTACTTCTCCGCCCCTTTCTGTTACCATCACTCCAGACAGTCTGCGCAAATAATCCTTTAGAGTCAGATCGGGATTTTCAATTAAAAGAGTATCAAGGTCTGCAGATCCCCTTGCCGTTCCGGAAGTTGCACATGACGTAACACTAAATGACACAACACAAAAAAGCAATACAGATAATAATGCATTTAGGATTTTCATCTCTTTGAACTTTTCATATTAACATTGAATATACATTTAAAAATAACGCTTCTGATCAAAAGTTATGGCGGTGAACACCATATTTTACATAAACGGGTCAACAGAATGTTTTTATTGCCACACCCACCGGGATCCCTTCGAGAGAGACACACATTATCATGGATTATTACGGAGCTTTCCGTGTCTCCGTGGCAAAATAAAAAAAAGGGATACTTTGCATGGCAAAGTATCCCTAAAATTATTTCCGGTTAATCTTTTGGTTTAGAATTAGTAACCGGGATTTTGTGTCAGATTCGAGTTTGCATCGATCTGGTTTCTTGGAATCGGGAATACATTTCTGAATTCCGGTGACACGGCTTTTTCCCACCATGGATCGTTAAATCTCGTGGCACCGCCTGCTTGTCCTTCAAACCGGATTAGATCCTGGCGTCTCCACATTTCGAGGTAGAGCTCACGTCCTCTTTCTGCAAGCAGATTTTGTGCAGTAAGGGAAGTAAAAGGAGCCACACCTGCCCGTTGTCTGATCTGGTTAACCAGCATCAGTGCTTCTGCATCACCAGGATTCAATCTCCAGAGAGCTTCTGCTTTCGAAAGCAGTACATCTCCGTATCTGAATACCGGAAAATCGTTATTCAGGTTAGGTGTTGAGCCAATTTCATATTCAAATTTGGCAAATCGCGCTCCTGCCTCACGGGATGCACCTGCAAGTTCACCAACCATGGCCAATTGAGGAATATCAACATTGAGTGTAAGGTGGTGAGTAGGTCCAATATCGGTATCAATAATTGGGTCACCGGAGAGCGTAAACTGTGGACCAATCAAAAGACCAATATTTGTTCCGTCACCTCTTCTCACATCATCATCCCCGAATGAATTATAGAACTCGGCAAGAGTTGCATAGCCGTTCCATGGCTGCTGTTCGAAGTTGAATGTTTGCTGATGCTGGTAATGCAGTGTCATATGGTGGAGATTAAATCCGCCAAGAAATATCTCGTCATAAGGAATGGCGAAAATAATCTCAGTGGAACCACTGTTATTGCTTGCGAATGGAGCAAAGTAGTTTGCTTCCAAATCAAAATTACCACTGTTAATAATAGCATTAAACTGGGTAACCGCATCATTCCATCGAGGGGTGCCGGTATATACCTG
>SKKO01000378.1 GCA_007123715.1 Balneolaceae bacterium
AACCCCTCGATCAGGTTTCTCTTATTTCCTGAAATCCAGGCTCGGGGTCAGTTTTAAGGAAGCTTTCTATCCGTCAGCTAAAGCAGACGGCAATTGTATCGTATTCAGTATGCCTCCCCTTCGACATTTCCCGTTCACTGTTCGATACCCGATTCTCGATCTCAAATACCTCGCATATCTGCAATCGGATATCGAAAATCGCATATCACATGAACCTGAGCCGGGGCGGGTGTTGATCAGGCCGTCAGCCGTATTTCACTTCCCTGATCTTATTTCTGTTTGCCAAAAACCAGTGATACGTTTTTTCTATTCCATCTGTTAAACCCGTTGAATATGTCCATCCTTCCTGTGCCAGCTTTGAGACATCCATTAATTTTCTAGGGGTACCATCAGGTTTGCTTTGATCCCATATCAGCCTCCCTTTATGGCCAACAATACGCTGAATTTTTTCTGCAAGCTCTAAAATTGAAATATCTCTACCGGCTCCCACATTATAGAGATTATCCGCTAATGTGTTACCCAACGCAAACCGAACGGCATCTGCCACATCGTCCACATAAAGAAATTCGCGCTTTGGTTTGCCGGTTCCCCACAGTGTAACAGGTTCATGCCCCTGTTCTTTTGCATCATGAAATTTTCTAATCATGGCCGGTAAAACATGGGAGGTTTCAAGGTCAAAATTATCACCTTCCCCGTATAAGTTGGTAGGCATGAGCGACACATATTCACGGCCATATTGTTTTCTGAGGGCTTCACACATTTTTACACCCGAAATTTTAGCAATGGCATACCATTGGTTTGTGGGCTCCAGTTCACCGGTGAGCAGTGAATCTTCTCTCATGGGCTGTTCTGCAAATTTTGGGTAGATACAGGAGCTTCCAAGAAAAATGAGCTTTTGAACGCCGTTTTGATGGGCGCCATGTATAAGGTTATCCTGAATAATCAGATTATCCCTGAGAAACAGATATGGATATCTGTCGTTTGCAAGAATGCCTCCTACTTTGGCAGCTGCCATGATCACCACATCCGGCTTCACGGCTTGCAGATACTCCATTACTTGCTGCTGGTTTCTGAGATCAAGTTCCTGCCTGGATGTAACCAGCAGGTTTTCAAAATTCTCTTTTTTCAGCCTGCGATAAATGGCTGACCCAACCATCCCATTGTGTCCGGCGATGTATATCTTATCTTTTTTTCCCGTCATTTTTTAAAAAATCTTGTTTGAATTGCCTGTTTCATGATGAGTGGAAAAAAAACCGGTGCTTCTATCAAATATCTGCGTGCAAGACGCCCCGGTTCATTCATCAACCTGAAGAACCACTCAAGCCCCGATTTTTGCATCCATACGGGAGCTCTTGGTACATTTCCGGCTGCTACATCAAATGCCGCGCCCACGCCTATGGCAATGTTCGTTTTAAGGCGTTCAAAATGCTCTGCTATCCAGAAATCCTGCTTGGGAGCTGTAAGGCTTACCCAAAGAACATCAGCACCGGATTTGTTGATCATCTTAATCATTTTTTCATTTTCCTCTTGCGAAAATGCCTCGGCAAAAGGAGGGGAATAAATACCCGCGATTTTCAGACCCGGATTTTTCTCGGCGAGTACTGCTGCGAGCTGTTCGCCAACACCGGCGGCTGCACCAAGAAAAAAAAATGAATATCCTTTTTGCGCTGCAGTTTCAGCAAACCGCGGAAGAAGGTCGAGTCCTGTTACTCTCCCATAAATGGATTTCCCAACCCATTTTGAAGCCCACACAACCGGTACGCCATCCGCGGTAACCAGGTCAGCAGAATTGTAAATATTCCGGAGTGCCTCATTTTTTCGTGCCCAGAGAATGCAATTTACGGGTGTTACCGCGATTCGAAGCCGTTCTCCATTATCAATGGCGCCCGTCATTCGCCTCACTGTATCTTCAAGGCCGAAACGGCTTACATGTACTCCCAATATGTCTACTTTTTCAGACATTGTGGGTTACCTGATGTGAGCCATATTTTTTTCAAATTCCGCAGCAACTGAATAGATTTCATCAATCTGCCGTATATTTTGTTCAGGTGTATATTTTTTTAAATATGCCTTACGGGCATGATTACTCAGTTCTCTTAATTTTTCCGGGTTATTCTGAACAAATTTAATTTTTTGATGCAGTTCACGTACATCCCCCGGTGTAAAATGAAGGCCTGTTACGCCATCTTCAATAATATCCTGAGGGTTGCCGATCTTTGATGTGATAACCGGGCATCCCATAGAGAGAGCTTCCAGCAAAACCAGCGGCTGGCCTTCAAACCATTTCGTTGGAAAAATCACCGCTTTACTTTCCGAAAACATCTTCAATATTTCCATACGGGATACTTCTCCAATCCATTTTACAGACTTGTCCCGTTTGCTCAGCTTTTCGAGTCTTGGTTTTGCAGGCCCGTCGCCAACCATGTACAATTCGGCTCCAATGTCGTTCATCAGCCAGCAGTTCACCAGGTCTTCCACTCCTTTTTCACTGCTTATTCTGCCTACGTAAATAAACCGGTTTTTCTTTTTGGGGTTTATTTCAATGTCTTTATAATCAATGAGCGGATCTTTTAAAAAGTTCGGTTTTATGAAAATACGCTCTCCCGGCAAACCTCCTTCTAAAAATTTATCTTTTGAAAATTGAGAAAGGGCAATAAAAACGGAAGGGAATTTACTCCAGGTACCGTGCTTCCTGTGATACTCAATCATATGTGCCGTTACAGCCGTTTGAAAGACCGAATTCCGGTACACACCATCCATCACACACTTGTAGGCACTGCCGCCATTTATGCTTCGCTGATCAATTTTCCCGTTGTGATACATGAGACCGTTCGGGTGAATGAGCCTGTAGTTGTGAAGTGTCATTACAGACGGCACACCCTGCTCTCTTGCAGCCTCAAAAATGGATGGGGATAATAGAGGAAAGAAATTATGAACATGCATTACTCCATAATTTTTTTTACGGAGTGTGTTGGCCAGCTTTAATTTTGAATGCCTGTTATAGTGGGTGGAAAAAATCAGCTTAAACTTATTGATCAAACCTGATAATTCTTTTTCGTTATCA
>SKKO01000133.1 GCA_007123715.1 Balneolaceae bacterium
AAAAATGATACAGGCCGAGATGAACCCGGGTAGTATAGATAAAGTGTTTATTACCCCTTGGTTCAGTAGTTACCGGTGCGTTTTTCGTATAATTTCGTAACAACTCTTTGTACTCTTCGTCGCCGAAGTCAAAGAAATCCTCGAGGTAGGGCATAGCAAAGGTGAATCCATAATTTTTACAAAACTCATAAAACTCTTTTTCCTTAGGGTCGGTATTTGGATCTCCTTTCAGTACGTCAAGGCGATTGTACAACTCAAGAATCTCTGCTTCGTCACGGTTAAGATGGGTTGGCAGCAATCTCAGGTAGTTTGTGAAAAACTCTTCCGGAAATTTTTTTACACAGCCAAAATCAATCACACCGAGTTTTCTGTCGGGTGTGAAGAGAAAATTTCCGGGATGGGTATCTGCATGTACTTCATCCCTGTCTTTTACCTGGTTATGAAAAAAATCCCAAAAAATTTGTCCAAAATGATCTTTTTCTTCCTGTGTTGGTGATTCAGCGAGGAATTCGTGAAGGTGAACACCTTCAATATAGGTCATGGTAAGTACACGTTCCGTTGAATACTCCGGAATCCACTCTGGAGTGATGACATCTGCAGATGAGAATCGCCGGTTAAAACGATGAATAGATTCTCCTTCGACAATATAATCCGTTTCCTGTATCAGGGTCGACTTAATTTCATCGATATAAGGGTCGATGTCTGATCCGCCGGGGAGTATGCTTCTGAACAGGGTGCGGGCCAGTGCGATATCGGAAGCTATGGTTTCACGCACGCCGGGATACTGTATTTTAATAGCGATATTTTCCCCGCTTTTTAATGTTGCCTTGTGAACCTGGCCTATCGAAGCGGCGGCAATAGCCTCCGGTTCAAAGTCATGAAAAATCTGTTCGGGGAACTGTCCAAGTTCCTGTTTAATGATAGCCCGGACAAGTGATTTATTGATAGGGGGAACCTTGTACTGAGCTTTGGTCATCACTTCAGAGAATTCATTCGGCAGAAAACCCTGGTCAATACTGAAAGATTGGGCGATTTTAAGAGCCGTTCCCCGCAGTTTTGCAAATTCACCAAATACATCTTCAGCCGTTTTTTTATGCAGCTCTGATCTGCTGTTTTTTCCGTTAACCAGGGATTTCAGGTAATGGGCAGCATAATTTTTCCCCACTTTTAATCCGGTTTTTGCAAAAATTTTTCCGCGCTGGTACCTGCCTGAAGGGAAAGAGTCCATGAAATTTATGTATCTGAAAAATTGTGATTAGTTGATGATTTTTTTAAATGGAGACTGGTAGAAGAGAAATTTTCCTAAGTCGAAGCCCCTGTCTGCTATTTTGGTATAATAAATTTCTTCCAGTAAGGAGCACCATTTATCGATAAGTGCCATACTGTTTTCGTAATTAAGGCTTTTATCATTCATCCAAAAAAGGATTAACCCGTGAAAATGGATAAAGATGATATTACAGATAAAGCGGCCTTGAAGAATTGAAGCAGAAGCAGAAATTCGGTTGTCATTTTTAAAGATCTTTTCCAGCTCGTTTACGAATGCTTTTTGAAAATCGCCCGTACAATTCGAACCCATAATGATGTTTTTGTATGTGAGTAAAATAAATTCCCGGTGCTGCTGAAATTGGTCAAGCAGATGATAGAACAGGTTGCTTAGTTTTTCAGAGAGAGTAAATTCGTTATACCCTGAAATTTGTTTCAGATCATCTTCAAAAACGATCAGCCTCGATTCATAGAAGTAATGGAGTATTGACGAACGGTTGGGAAATAGCTCAAAAATTACAGAAGGATCAATATCTAATTTACCGGCAAGAGATTGTATTGTAAACCTGTTATTTTCTACGTATCTGGATGTTGCTGCTTCCGCTATTTTAATTTTAAATTCGGTTTCTTTTTTCATAATTCAGAAAGTGCTTTGAACGTCTTCTCAACGACTTTAGTTTTGTGAGCTAACATAAATAGCTAACGTAAATAGGATATAAAAAGGTTCAGATGATATTAAAATCCCTTCGCAAGCCCAGCCCTTTTAAAAGAGATGTTCTCTTTCTGAGCCTTGTGGGTGTATTTATTACGTCTTTGGTACTTGGTAATATTGTGGGTACCACAAAATTTGTTACTATTTTTTCATTTCTGATGCCGGAATGGATGCAGGCCATTACGCCTTCGCTGGTAAGAGACGGCAGTCTCTATACAATGAGTATACCGGTCGGATTGCTTGCATATCCGTTTACTTTTATGGCTACGGATATGATTTCCGAACTTTTCGGCAGAAAAAAAGCCCAGCTTGTTGTATGGATCGGTTTTTTCCTCAATATCTACATGTTATTGCTGATAAGTGCAGGACACTGGCTTCCTGATACCTATGGTGTTAGCGGTGGATTGAATTTGTTTGAAGGGGTATATGAATTCGTAATTGCGAACACGGTAGCAAGCATGATTGCCTACCTGATTGCACAATCTGTTGATGTTCGTTTATTCCATTTCTGGAAAAAGGTTACTAAAGGGAAATATTTGTTTATCAGGAATAACGGGTCAACCATGTTTTCACAGCTTGTAGACAGTACTGCGATCTTAAGCATACTGTATTTCAGTGGTAATCTCGGTGATAATATTACCACTTTTGGGGCACTCGGTATACTTATTATTAATTCATATCTGTTTAAATTCTTTTTCGCGCTGTTTGATACCCCGTTGGTCTATCTATCTGTATGGTTTTTCAAAGAATATGATGAAGACCCCGAAGGTTACAGCCTTTATGATAGTGCTTATGAGCCATTAGCGGCAGAATAAAGTGCCTTTAATTTCCGTTAAAAGAATGTTGTGTCTTTCTTAAAAAATGTATCGTTTTATGGTTGACATTTGGTGAGGACATGCGCTATATTTGTAATCCTTTGTCGGAAATGATTGATTCGAAATTCGGAAAAAATGTTCCGGCAAGTGTTCTTTGGACATATTGAAAGTGATAACCAGATTGTTATGATGGGCTGGGGTTTAATGATTTTCCAAGAGTGTATATATGATGTACAATGGAGAGTTTGATCCTGGCTCAGGACGAACG
>SKKO01000256.1 GCA_007123715.1 Balneolaceae bacterium
ATTACTCTGTGCAAGAATGCTTGCGATGGATTCCCTGAGATAATCTGTTTTCCAGGCAGGTACAATGATGGCAAGATCATAATCCATAATTGCCCGGCTGATTGTCAGTTATATGTAGCTGTGCCATCCCCATTTGGAAAAGATACAAACAGCCGGGATCAAAGGCTTTGGATTTCAACCATACGTGAAAAACGTGATTTTCTGTTAAGTGACAGCTCATCATAGGTTCCCTTTTCAATAATTCTTCCGTCATCAATCACATAGATCAGATCAGCATTTTTGATGGTTGACAGGCGGTGAGCAATGATCACTACGGTAATAGATCCTTTCAGAGAATCTATACTTTTTTGTATAAACCGTTCCGATTCCGTATCCAGTGAGCTTGTGGCTTCATCAAGAATTAAAAGGTTTGGATTTTTATACAGTTCACGGGCGATGAATAATCGCTGCCGCTGGCCGCCCGAAAGCCGTACACCACGATCGCCAACCACTGTATTGTATCCGTCAGAAAGGTTGTGGATAAATTCATCGATATATGCCCTTTTTGAAGCTTCCATCACTCTTTGTTTTACATCCGCATCCGTGTTAAAATCTCCCTTCCATAAACAGATATTATTGGCTATTGAGTCGTCAAATACAACGGTTTCCTGGGATACATAACCGATTTGAGATCTCCAGGAAGCTAAATCCACCTCCACTGAATGAATTCCATCGATGATAATCTTTCCTTTCTGGGGCTTTAATAAAAGTGTGAGCATGTCAATCAGCGTCGATTTTCCGGCTCCGGAGTCACCCACAAACGCAATCATCTGATTCACAGGGATTTCAAGATTGATATCCATCAAAACTTCATCTTCCTTGTCATCATACTTAAAATTTACATTCTCCAGGATAATCGAATGTTTAAACGCTGGCAGTATAACCTTACCGCTTTTTTCCTGGTTTTTTTCCAGAATATCAAATTCTTCAACAACCATTTCAAGTGAGCCGATTTTTTCCATGGTGCGCTGCCAGTCGTCCTGGATGCCTATCATATGCTGCATACCTCTGTGGAATAGAAGTAAGGCAACAAATATCGGGGCAATAGGAGAGTCGAAAACCGCTACCTGGATAATGATAACAAATAACAGGAAGATCACCGAAACAGGTTCCCTGATTGCCGTGGTAAAAGCTGCAGCAGTTCCCTGGTGATACATATAACCGGCAAGTTTTTTAATACTTGCCATAATCCCGCTTTTTAAATGGTGTATCTGATTTGTTGATGCCAGATACTTGAACGACTGTATGGTCTGAACCAGAAATTTATTTAATTCACTTTCCTCTGCTGCAGTTTTCCGGGATAATACCTGTACATAGGAGTTCAAATATTTAAACAAGAAAAGGAGCAGAAAACCTATAGCTACTGCCATCAGTGCAAAATTCCACGCAAGAAAGAATGCAATGGTAAGGTAGGACACAGTGATGATAATCATCGTCAGAAAACGGGTAAATGTATCGAACGACTTTATAAAATTATTGACCTGTCCATTGATTACATTAATAAAATGGCCGGTATTGTTATTCGCATAATAGCTGTAATCCATTCCCTGGTAAGATTGGAACATCTTGGCTTTAATCTCCTGCATCAACTGAGCTCTCAGAAAACTTGTATAGCCTCCCTCAACAAATTTCAGAAATCCTTTACCGATAAATACCACACCAATAAACAGTAAAATTCCAATAACTGAACCTTCTATTCCGAGAAAACCGAGTATGCCATAAATCACTTTCACAGCCGAGGAGCCGCCGTCCAATCCGCCGTCGCCGGCTTCAGCTGCCTCGATTAATGGCAGGATCAGAGTAATACCGAATGCTTCGGTAAATGCGGCGAGCGCTGTTAGTACAAATACCAGGTATAGCCTTTTACCGATAAATGCCTTATAAACGCCAAGATAATAAATGATGCTTTCGAATATTTTCAAACTCTGCTCAGGTATGGTTTCGGCTCTTTATTGTTGAATTCCAATTTGAACCAATAAATTGCCCTGCGAAAATAAATAAAAAGGATTCCAAAAAAGAAGCCTACAAAAAGCGAGCCTCCTATGATTCTTGATGCCCTTGGTTGTGCGTGGCGTGTTGGAATCGTGGCAGGTTCATGTACCCTGAAAACGGGTGTATCTTTTTGAACCTGAATTTCAGCCTCCTGCAGCTGCCGCGCAAGTGTGCTGAAGAGGCTGAATGCAAGATCCCGCTCCGTCTGAAGCCTCTCTTGCTGTAAGATCAGAGATTGCCTCTGAATGTTCAGGTTACGATCCTGGAAAGCAGCAAGTGAATCCTGCAGTACTGCCAGGTTACTTTTTGAGTCCTGATACATCAGTTTAATGAAGTCAAGTTCATTCAACGCTTTTTCCGTGCGGTAATCCGTAACATACTCCTGCAACAAGTCTTTAACTATGATCACCATTTCGGTTGCTGCATGTGCATCGGGTAGTGAAACACCGATGCTCACAAACCCGGATTGTGGATCTCTGTTCACAGTAATGTAACCGGACACGGTTTGAGCAACACTTCTTACATCCGAATTGAGCTGTATGGGCTGGTCAAAGTTTCTTAATTCAGAGAAGTTTACCGGCAACCGTTCCGGCTCATCACCGGAAGTAATCGATTGAACAAAACTCCAAAAGGTTGAAGGTAAACCAATTGTAAAATTCCATAGAAAATCAGCCAGCCTCACTGTCAGGCTTTTTTGATAATGCTCTGTAAAATATTCAAAAATAGTAACCTGACTACCTACATCGGCAAAGTAAATCTCATGTTGCATCAATTCTATCTGGAAAGGAAGACTTTTAACGATATCCGGATACATGGATACCCGTATATCTTCTTCGGCAGAGCGTCTCTCTATTCCAAAAATACTTTCATATTGCTGAAAAACCTGACCGAATTGTGACCTGTTCGCTGTGGTTTCGGGCATAAGAACGGTTTCGGAATAATAAACTTTTTCGCTGCCTGCGTAGTAAAACAGGCCAATAAAAAAGATGATACATGCCACAAAAAAAATGG
>SKKO01000050.1 GCA_007123715.1 Balneolaceae bacterium
ATATGGTTGTGGTTAACGTTGAAACTCAGGAAATTTCTGTAACAGCTCCTCAGGTTTACCTTATTGGTGACACGATTGGAAGCTGGGATACCGCAGCTGAAGGGGCGCTATTCGATGTAGATAACGAAAATGAACTCATAACCATTACACGTGAACTTGAAGCCGCAGAACTCAGGATGTATGCCTGGTTCGATAAGGGTTGGTTTACCGACTGGTGGCAGTCAGAATTCATGATCTTCGATAATGAAATCGAATTCAGGGCTGCAGGTGGAGACCAGGATCGTGTTAATCTTGATGAAGCACGTGAATATACGATTGATTTAAACTTCAGAAACGGTGAAGGTTCGATTAACTAATTGTCGAAACAAAACCAAAGTGTAGTAAAACCCACTCGCTCTTCTTGAGTGGGTGGGTTTTTTTATGCAGACCCATCGTATGACGGCTTCCATCTGAATCAAAACAGACATATTCTAATGTATTGTATTATTTGATACATTCAGTGAATTGCAGTTCAATATTATCTATCTATCTCTAAATTCCAGTTTTGCCAAAAACCATATACGATATCGCCAAAGCCGCTGATGTAAGTATTGCTACAGTTTCCCGTGTGTTTAGTCGTTCAAATACTGTTAAAGAATCCACACGAAAAAAAATTCTGAAAATAGCGGATGAAATGGGGTATCATCCTCAGGCGTATGCCCAGAGACTTGCCAGTAAAAAAAAGAACAGCATCATGATGCTGGTTCCGGTGATGTCAAACCATTTTTTTACAGAGATACTGAAAGGCTCACAGGATATCCTGGTGGATCTGAATATTGAATTAACCATTCAGAATGTGAACCAGGAAATGGGGGTTTTCAAACAGGTTGAACAAATCCTGAAAAGACAGTGGGCCGATGGATACCTTCTTGTATCCCTTCACCTTAGTGACCAGGAATTAAGAAAATTGAAACGTTTCAATGTACCGCTCAGCCTCCTTGATGATGTATCTCCACTTTACGATTCGGTAGGGTTTGATAATGTGGCAGGGGGCTATAAAGCTACTGCCTATCTATTGGGGAAAGGGTATCATGATGTCGTATTTCTTTCAGGAAAAACCACTTCCAAACCGGTTAAAGAAAGATTGCAGGGTTTTAAAAATGCGCTCTCTGAATATCAAATTCCATTTTCTAAAGACCATGTTATTCTTGGAAACTCAATGGACCGCGATGGCTTTACAGAAAAAAGCGGCTACGAAGCAATGCTTAAAATCCTGATGTCAGATCCATTGCCGGGTGCGGTTTTTTGCTCATCAGACATCAAGGCGATTGGAGCGCTCAAAGCCATGAGAGACGAAAATGTAAATCTGCCACTGGTTAGTTACGACAATCTTTCCATTTCGGAATATATTGGCCTTTCCACCGTTCACCAGCCTATGTATGATATGGGTTACCAGGCTACAAAACACCTCATCGAACGGATTGAAAATCCTTTTGCAAAAATATGTGATTATGTGCACGATCCCGAACTCATTATCCGAAGTTCATCTGAGGTATAATCCCAAAATGACACATTCATCAGGGTTTGGGTTTGTTACAAGAAATTATTCAAACATGACAATAAATTGATGAAACTTAAAAAGGGCATTTTTCTATTCACACTAATCTTTCTTTTTCCTGTTGCTGTATTTGCACAGGATACGATCGAGGTTACTTTTCGGTATTCTCCTAATGATAATGCCGTACGTAGTTTTGTGCCGGGCTCTTTTAATAACTGGGGCAATAACAGTGGTGGGAGAATTGCCGTTGATGACGGTTCATTATTAACAGTAGATGAACAACTTGGTTTCAGTTACCAGATCGTTTCTTTGGTGGTGGGGGGGGGCACTCAAAATCATCAGGGTGCTTCAGGGTATGGATACAAATTTCATGAACAATACAACCAAAGCGGAACCGACTGGCAATGGTTTACAGACCCGATCAATCCTATAGCGATTGGGGCAAATAATGACTCATTTATTGAGGTTACCCATCCGCTCATTTTCCAGGTTGAACCGGCTAGCAACAGCGTGCAGCGTGATGCCCCGCCGGGAATACTTGCAACCGTAGCAGCTAAAATCGGTGACCCGATTGATGTTGCCGAATCTCAAATTTTTATCAACGGAATTTCAGCCGGTACGTTTGATGGATTTTATGAAAATGAACGTCAGCTGTTGATTGTTCCTTCCATACAGGATCTTGGTGCTGATCTGTTGATTGGTGAAAATAGTGTGAGAATCGTAGCTGTGACTACGGAGGGGGAAACCAGGGAAGCAACAATTGAATTTACCTACATCGCCACGCCCGATGTTGTGAATGCGCCACGACCAGCCGGGCTGGAAGATGGTATTACCTATCACGCTGATGACCCTTCCAAAGTAAGCTTTTCCATTTTCGCACCCTATAAGGAATTTGTTTATGTAATTGGCGACCATAGTGACTGGCAGGTGCGCCAGGAATACCTCATGAAGAGAGACGCACCACGGGCCGATAGTGTTCATTACTGGATTTCCATTGATGAGTTTACACCCGGCGAAACCTATCGGTTCCAGTATCTTATTGACGGCGAAATCCGGGTTGCCGACCTGTTTTCTGAACTGGTGCTTCATCCAACACGCGATCAGCAGATATCGCCAGCCATTTATCCCAATTTGCCGCCATACCCGCATGGCTTTACTAATGAATACGTAAGTGTAATAGAGCCCGGCCGAGAGGCTTATCCATGGAGAGTTCCGGATTTTGAAAGAAAACCCGCAGAAGAGCTGTTGATCTACGAACTGCTGCTCAGGGATTTTGTTGAACACAGCACGTATGAAACCTTGCGTGATACTCTCGATTACCTGGAACGTTTGGGTGTGAATGCCATCGAACTGATGCCGGTCCAGGAATTTGACGGTAACCTGAGCTGGGGTTACAACCCCGTTTTTCACGGAGCACTCGATAAATCATATGGGACACGCAGGGCATTCAAGGAATTTATTGATGAGGCTCACAGTCGCGGCATTGCCGTAATTCTGGA
>SKKO01000346.1 GCA_007123715.1 Balneolaceae bacterium
ATTTTATGAACCATCCACCGGTACTGCCAGCAGTTGTTGAGGTTATTGATTCAAATCATCCTTCAACCGCACATTTACCTGAAAGATGGGAGAGAACAGATGAATGGTATAATTTCAAAAATCTGAACGAGAATGTGAATGTTCTACTGAAACTGGATACCGGTAGTTTTGAAGGAAGTGAGCATCCCGGTAACCATCCGATTGCATGGTATCATGAATATGATGGAGGAAGGGCATTTTATACCGGCCTTGGACACACCAAGGAAACATACGTTGAGGAAAACTTCCTATTGCATTTACTTGGAGGGATCAGGTACGCAATGGGTATTGAATAAGAATATTTAAAAGAAAAGAGAATTGGCCAAAGCGTCCAGTTTAGAAACATTTCGTTCGCTTTATAAAGAACTCAGGAAAAGGAGTTCATTAAAAAAGATTTACTACCTGTATGGTGATGAGACCTTTCTTCAGGAATTGATTCAGGATGAAATCGAAAAGCTGGTGCCTGCAGATCAAAAAGATTTTAATTTTGACTTGATATATGGGGGTGAAAGCAGTCCTGAAAGAGTTTTGGGGATTGTGAAAAGTTACCCGATGATGGCCGAATACCGGGTTGTGATCGTTAAAGATTTCCTAAAACTGGATGATTTTGGCGGCGGAAATTCTCTTGAGCAGTTTATAAATTATTTCGAACAGCCGAATCCTGCAGCCATTCTTTGTCTTATTGATTCAAAATTTCCAAATAAAAATACACGAGTTGGAAAAGCTTTTTTCAAAAAGAGAGAATACACCGGAATACATGAATTTGGAAAAATCCATGAAAATGACCTTCCAGACTGGATTATTGACTGGACTTTACATTCACACCAGAAAAAAATCAGCGCACCAGCCGCACAGGTTTTGGCCCAGTTAGTTGGACAGGATTTAAAACTTTTGTCCACAGAAATAGATAAACTGTGCACTTTTGTGGACAGTGATACAGAGATAAGAATTGACCATGTAAAAAAAATTACAGAGTCATACCGTGAATATAGCGTCATAGAGCTAAAAGAAGCGGTTGTTTCGAGAGATTTGGAAAAGTCCTTCATGATTGCGGAACAGATGTTGCATAGAACTAATAACGATGCAGGGGAAATTTTTAAAACCCTGGGGTTCTTTTACAATGTGTTCGGCAATATCTGGCAGATCTGCAGATTGAGGGAAAAAGGGATGAACAAGCAGCAAGTACAACAGCAGCTTGGCATCAGTAACACTTACTTCTTTAATCTTCAGTACAAGGAAGCCTCGAAGTTCAGGCTTTCTGAAATGCCGGAAATATTTGAAGCCTTGCTCGATACAGACAGAGCGGTAAAAGGTTTCAGCACATTGGATGTCCCCACTAAATTTCTTCTGCTGATTAAGCGCATTGTTGGTTAATACCCGATACCAGCCTTGCGGTAACAGCAACATAGATTTATGGGGGTATCAATATGCAAGGTTCCAATGTATCCAAACTTCACCAGATGGCAGACGAAGATGTTATGGAACAACTCCAAAACGGTGTGGTTCAGGCTTTCGACATCATCGTTCATCGTTATAAGGACAGGCTTCATAACTTTCTGTATCGATATACACATAACCATGAAGATTGTGAAGATCTTGTACAGGAAACATTTTTACGCGTTTACCGAAGCAGGGACTCATATCAGAGAATCGCTAAACTTTCCACATGGATTTATACCATTGCGCTTAATCTGGCAAAAAGCATGTATAAGAAAAAACAACGTATGAGTACATTCAGTATTCATGCTGATGAAACAAATCCCGATTACAGGGAATTTGAAATTACTGATACTGCTTTACTTCAGGATGAGGAATTGCACCTTAAAAACTCAATGGAAGAGCTTGAAAAAGCTTTAATGGAACTGAATGATGATTTCAGAGAAGTGATTGTCTTGCGGGATATACAACAGCTGAGTTATGAAGAAATAGCTGAAATAACCGGTACTGCCATGGGAACGGTTAAGTCTCGAATTAACCGTGCCAGAATTCAGCTGCAGGAAATTATTGGGGATTATGTGAAATCGGAAACTTTCTAAAAAAAATGAAGTATGAATTTCTGAACCTTAATGAAATTCATACTTCATGCCCCTCGATTCACTTCATAATTCAGAACGAAATACAGATTTTTGTACATGTAATTCATGTAACCCGGTATCAGGCAGTTCTGATATTAAAATGAAATCAGACTTGCTGATTGCCAAACTGGAAGCACTAACCCGAATAAAAGCCAAAAAAGATTTCGATCAAAAGATGGCGGCAGCGATTGCCCTGGAACTTGAAAACGAAATAAATTTAAATAACCGTTCGTGGCTGCAAAAAAAACAAGAAAATTCTAATTCCCGAGCGTACTTCTGATTTTGTACGAAAGATTTTGTAAATCTTCATGGTGCTCATCAAGTAACAACCCTTTTTCTGCATAAATAAGGGCATCTTTGTACGCTTTTATTTCATGCAGTATCCATGCCAGATTGAAATATGCATCCGTAAAACCCGGTTCTGTTTCTATTGCTTTTTTATATTTCCTGGCAGCTTCCTGGTGATTATTCCTTCTCAAATAAAAATTTCCCAGATTAAAGTGCGCAAGAGCATTTTGCGGTGATAATTTCGTGATGTATATGAAAAGATCAAGCGCTTTTTCTTCATCTCCAATTTTTTCATAAGAATCAGCCAAATTGTTCAATGCAGGTATATGATTCGGGTTTAAGTCAATAGCATCAATATAATTACGAATGGCTAAATCAAACCTCTCTGTTTCAGCATAACTGTTTGCAAGGTTGTATTTATAGGAAAAATTTTCAGAATTATATTTTACTGCTCTCTCCAGATATTCAATTGATTTATCATATTCACCTATCAAAAAGTACCCGACACCAAGGTCATTATAAAGACCTTCTTTATCGGGATTCATCTTGATCTCTCTCTTAATTTCCTCGATTTGATTGTAAACTGAATATTCTTTTGTCAAAA
>SKKO01000109.1 GCA_007123715.1 Balneolaceae bacterium
GGATTTGGTGCGGACGGTTAACCCTGGCCGGTAACCCTGATCCTGTAGGGGCAATTCATGAATTGCCCCTACAGGATCGTTAGATATGGAATTCATTTTTGCTTTGTCCCTCATCGCATCAAACGCATTATTACACAAATTCAAAATCACCCGTGAGAAATCTTCTGCAATGAGTGGCACTTCACGTATTGATTCATCCAGCTGCAAGTCAATATCCACATTGATTGGATCCTTGCCGGCACGCATCCCGTGGAATGCGAGGTTGACGTATTCTTTTATTAGTGAATTCAGGTTGGTGGGTTTTATTTCACCGGAGCCGCCCCGAGAATGTTGCAGCATCGATTTTACGATGCCATCGGCCCGCTTGCCATGTTCGTTGACTTTGATCTGGTTAGATTCAATTTCATCCAAAAGTTCCAGTATTAGCTCTGCTGATTTTATTTGTTTGCCGGATAGTTGAGAGCTTTTGTTGTTTAAACCAATCTCATCCAAAAATTCAGTCATCTCCTCACGTAGTTCCTGGATCATTTCACGGCTTACTTCTGAAAAGTTGTTTACAAAATTGAGAGGATTTTTAATTTCATGAGCAATTCCGGCCGTAAGCTGGCCAAGCGAAGCCAGTTTTTCCTGCTGCACGAGCTGGTCCTGGGCCGCTTTCAGGTGTTCGTAAGCTTTTTCTATCTCTTTTGCCTGGGCAAGTTCATTTTCCCTGGCCATTTCCCGTTCTGTACGGATCACTCTTCTTCTTTGAACACGGTCAATTGTAAATACTCCACCGGCAAACAACAATGCAAAAAACAGGTAGGCAGGCATGGTTCTCCACCATGGTGGCAATATTGAAATATTCAGCCCGGCTGTTGTTTCGCTGTACGACCCGAAATTTTGAGCTGCCTGTACCTCAAACGTGTAATTGCCGGGGGGCAGGTTAGCCAGGTAAACGCTCCGCTGTACCCCGATTTCCGACCAATCATCCATATAACCGGATAAGCGATACCTGTACCGGGTGGCTGAAGGATCCCTGTAATTCAGGGCATTGAAGGATAACGAAATGTTGTTATTGGAGTAATCAATGTCATATTTCTCTTCCGGAATAGTGGTGCGGTAGGTATCCGTACCAGCCTTTAGTTCCGTGATATGGATGTGTTGTATCACACCGGGTTCGTCCTGATTTTCCGGGTTAAAGCGCACAAATCCGCCGGGCCCTGAAAAAACAATATCACCGTTGCGAAGAAGGCCCGGAACCCCAAAAATACCGGGTTTTCTACCTGGGACAGCTTCAAATACAGTTAAATTTTCCGTAGCAGGGTTTAATTTGTAAACCCTTGAGGCTGCACCAACCCATAAATTTCCCCGATTATCTTCGGTGATCCTTCCATTCGATTCGCCCAGAACACCCGCTTCATTGCGGAACAAAAACTGGTTTGTTCCATTGACTACATCCCTTCGAAGCAAACCCTGGTTTGTGAGTATCCAATAAATCCCCTCCTCACTTTTAGAAAAAGTCGGGGGTGTATAGGTTGTAATATTTTCTGGATAATCCAGGTCAACTTGAGAAACAGAAACGGATTCTGGATCAAACAAAAAGAGATCTCCTGTAAATTGAGCCAGATTGTCACGGTAATCAAATTTGATATATACCGTTCCATCCGGGCTGGTGATCGGAATAATTGCCGTGTCGACATTAAAATCCGGGTCGCGTCGCGGCAAATGTAACTCTGAAACCAAAAGGGTTTCTTTGTTAACCAGATACAGTTTTTCAAGACTCCAGGTACCGATAAAGTAATGGGCATCATTACTGCTATTGTTCATCATTAAAAATTGGGGTAACTGGCGGACCGGTTCCGGAAATTCAATCATGGTAAACTGTTCTGTTTCGATATCGAATTCGTAAAAGGAATTCCGGAGGGTTTTTACCAGTATTTTGCCATTGTCGATGAGTAAACCTGCGACAATATTTTGTTCATTGTCAGGTGAACTATCCCGGGGATCGGGAGCAAACAGATTCATTGAATGGTTTTCCGGCGAATATCTGGCTAAACCTGCTCCAGTAGCCACCCATAAATTTCCGGCTTCATCGTCTGAAATTCCCCTGATCTGGTTAACCGGATGATCAGGATCATTTGAAACGGGCAACAATGAATAGGTGTAATCCCAGGGCTGGGTGTACATCACGCTAACGCCAAAATCGTGGTATCCGAACCAGACATTATCGTCACTGTCTACGAACACATAGTGAATGTCATCTTCGAGAATACTGTTTTGAGTAATGCTGCTGCGCCTGAATGGCTGAACGGCCCCGGTTTCAGGGTGATATCTTAAGGCACCGATAAAAGCTGTACTAATCCAGATATTTCCAACCTTGTCTTCAGATACTGATTGTATCATTTCACCTTCAAGATTGATTTCACTGTCGCCCAGGATGGTAACACGCTCTGGTTCAGGATAGCCTTCTTTCCAAAGAGCAAGGCCGCCATCGGATGTAAACCAGAGATGATTTTTACTGTCCCTCAATATCTGCCAAATCTGATTATTGAGAACCATGTCTGTTTCTTCACTAAAAGATGGCAGCTTTTCGTAGGTATTTGTGTCTGTGTCGAACGTATAAACACCATGAGTGGTGCCGAGCCACAATTTATTATCCGGACCCTGCTGGATGGTCCATACTCCGATGCTTTCGTCAGGTACATCATCCAGGCTGAAAAACTCTGCATGGAATATTCCCGGTTCTGATCCTGCAGGCAGAAACCGGTGCAGCCCTCCAACCCCCGCTGCCCAGATGGACTGATCGTCTGCCCGGATAATTTCACGAACTCCACTGGGAGCCGGTACAGATTCGGATGTCTGCAGCTGAGTAAAAGTCCCGGTTACATCGCTGTAGAGGCTGATGCCCGAACTTGACCCGATCCATATGAATCCTCTGTCGTCCTCAAAAAAAGAAAATGAGGCCCCTCCGGAATACGATGTCTCATCTTCCGGATTATGGATAAATGAAGTTA
>SKKO01000075.1 GCA_007123715.1 Balneolaceae bacterium
AATCCTTACAGTCAGTGATTTTTCATTTTGTCTTGCGTGAATAACAGAATGAAAAATCCTTACAGTCAGTGATTTTTCATTTTGTCTTGCGTGAATAACAGAATCCGAAAGGTCCGGATAACTTAGCAATCTGGCAATGACCCCGGATTTATGATTGATATGGACAGTCTTAATATCCAGGCCGGATATCATCAGATATGCTGTACTCATGATATAAAAAAACCTGACGGATAAGATCCCCGATGTAATCATAAGCATTCCCCCGTGAAACAGTAAACCAAGGATTATGGTCAACCGGGTCAATCCCGGTTTCAAAACAATAATGCCAAGCAGACACTCTGTTAAAATTACGGCTATGCCGAAAGATGCAGCTACTGTTAAATCATCAGCAGGAACGTATGAATTATATAGAGACACATTAAATATCTCCCTGAAAAAGTAGTCAAAAAATTTCCCGTTCCACCAATCGGGATCAAAAATTTTGTTGATTGCAGCTCCCAGGTAAAGCAGGGAAATTTGCACGCGGAAAATGGTTGTTTTTCCCCTGTAAAACCCGATCAACACTAACAGACATGCAACGAAAGTCAGGGAATTGCTGAACTGGTTTTTTGAAGAAAATATAATTAACAGTATGATAAGGCCGGAAAGAAGGCTGAGTAACTGGTAATTTCCTTTTCTCAGAAATACAAGCAAAATCGAAATCAACAACACCCCTGCTGCAAACGAAAAAACAAAAAAGGGCACGTTATCGAGAAATCTTAAAAATGGAAGGAAGGGTAATCCTGTAACTGATACTATAAAAAGCCCCGGATGAATGAATAGCACATACAAAAGGAGAGCCTTTAATGATATAACAATATGAGGAGGCAGATCAGTGTTCTGGAAAAATCTCATCATCCGGCCAAACCCAGGTTTCTTTTCTGTGTCCATTCGTTATATATGATATTTCTACGGTTGCTCCATCCTGAGAACCATAGGTTGTTTCATACTGCCTGACAATCGAAATTAGATTATGTATGCTTCTGTTTTCTCTCCCTTTTTGGGTTTTTCTGTATCTTCTTCTTATTTCATCGCTATCCAAATCATTCTCAAGAATAACCACACGGATTTCATAAATAGAGATTTCATCGTAAGGTGCCCAACAAAAATATTTCGATTCAGTAAATCTTCCCGCCAGGATTCCCATAACCTGTAATGAAAAAAAAAGAACCAAAAATAATCCGGTACCAGTTATCCTGCTTTTCATAAGCTAATTTTAATGCTATAATAAGCACATAAAAATGACGATACCCAAAAATCATGACTGATTTTTTTTCAGCTTCAGCAGGTATTATATAGCTGAAATAATGTCATGTCCAATAGGGGGGTATGCATTTTATGAATCTTGAAAGGTATTATTGGATTTTTAGTAACGAATCATACATGTCCATGAAAAAAAAGATTGCTCTGATCGGCTGTGGGATTTGGGGTCAAAATATTCTCAAAGAACTGGTGAGCCTGAATGCCGAAACGGCTGTTTATGAAACGGATTCCTACCTTAAACCGAAAATCCTTGATCTTGGAGCTGCAAGTTTTCATATCGGCCTGCCATACCCGGAAGATTACGACGGCATCATCATAGCAACCCCTTCTTCCACGCACCGGACACTAATTGAAGCATTAGCTCCGTCCGGTATTCCGGTTTTTCTGGAAAAACCCCTTACAACAACTCTTGAAGATGCAATGGCTCTTGAGAAGATATCTACGGATAACCTTTTCCTTATGCATATCTGGATATATCATCCCGGAATACAATTGTTGGGTGAAATTGCCAGGTCAGGTGAACTCGGGCGAATTCTCGGAATTCGATCCACGAGGGCAAACTGGACCAGCCCAAGAAAAGATACTGACAGTGTCTGGAATTTATCACCCCATGATATTACGATTGCAAAAGCTATTCTGGGTTATCTGCCCGCACCCAGATCAGCAGTTGCCGAGCGGCACAATGGCGTTATCAGAGGTTTTATGGCCATTCTTGGAGAAAATCCATTTGTAGTTTTTGAAGTTTCCAACCGTTATGAACGCAAAATAAGGGAAGTAAGAGTTCATTTCGAGAATGGCATTGCAATACTTGAAGACGAAAAAACCGGTCATATAAAAGTGATTCACGGTGACGCATCCAGTGAATTGGAAGATCTTAAAATTGATCTCAGAACTTTTGACAAAACCTCACCACTACATCTTGAAATCAGGGAATTCCTTCATTATCTGGATGGCGGACCGCCTCCGCAAAGCAGTTTTTCTGATGGACTGGAAGTCATAGAAATTATTCATCAACTGATAGAATTAACAAAATAGCCATTATGAGTACAACAGTAGCAACAGTTATTGTACCAACTACGGGGAACAGAGGCGCGCTTCTGCCATATTCCGTCGGCAGTATTCAAAAACAGACACTACGTGATATTGAAATCTTTATTATTGGTGACGGAGTAACCGATGATACAAGGGAGATCATCAAAAAACTTGCAAACGAAGATTCCAGAATCAGGTTTTTTGACCATCCGAAACATGAGCGGCGCGGTGAACCTTACAGACACCAGGCGCTTCAGCAAGCGAAAGGCAGGATCATTTGTTACTTGTGCGACAGGGATCTTATGTTGCCGAACCATCTTGACACAATGAATGAACTTTTGACAGATTATAATTTTGCATCGACCACATACATCGATGTTCGTGCAGACCAAAGCCTGAATATTAGCCAGTATATTGGATATTATGGGCCTGCTTCCGAAACCAAGAAAGGCCAGTTTAAAGCGGGTATATCCCTCTCCAATACAGGCCATACACTGGAGCTGTATCATCACTTACCTTTTGGATGGCGAACAACACCCAAAAATTATTTTACTGACATATACATGTGGAGTCAATTCCATTCGCTTCCGGAATGCAATGCCTATTCCCACACAGAGCCCACCATTTTGTATTTCAAACGCGGTCACTTTCC
>SKKO01000077.1 GCA_007123715.1 Balneolaceae bacterium
AAGGAAAAAGCCGGATGCGAAAAGTCACGGATGCCGAAATCGTGGAAGAGTACGGTCAGGATGAACTGGACCGGATTCTGGATAAGATCTCAAAATCGGGGTACGAGGGACTTACCGCCGAAGAAAAAAGAAAACTGTTTGAATTAAGCAAGAGAAACTGAATTTTTAATTGGCAGTTCACAAACTGCAAACCGCAATCTTAAGACAAATAATAATAAGTTAAATTTGAAAACTGGTGCCTGAAATTGGGTTCTTGAACCTGAAATTTTTCCAAAACTAAATTGGTTGTTTCAAACACTATGACTACAAATAAAAAAAGAAATTCTATTCCCGTTACTGTTGGCGATGTCATTATTGGCGGAGACAGGCCTATTGTGGTTCAGTCAATGACGAATACGGATACGGCTGATATTGATGAAACTGTTGATCAAATCGATCACCTGAACCAGGCAGGATCTGAATTGGTGAGGATTACCGTAAACAATGACGCTGCCGCAAAGGCTGTTCCCTACATCAAAGAAAAATTACTGAACAGGGGGGTAACCGTGCCCATTATCGGTGATTTTCATTATAATGGACATCTCCTGCTGACAAGATACCCGGATATGGCGAAAGCGCTAGCCAAATTCAGAATAAATCCCGGAAATACCGGTACCAAAGCAAGGGATGAAAATTTTTGCACGATTGTTGAACAGGCTATAAAATACGATAAACCCGTGCGGATTGGTGTAAACTGGGGATCCCTGGATCAGCAGCTGCTGGCGCAATATATGGATGCCAACAATGCGCTTCCCAAGCCTAAATCATCCAAAGAAGTGATGCTGGATACGATGGTAGAAAGCGCACGCAGATCAACAGCCCTGGCCGAAGATGTTGGGCTGGCCTCTGATAAAATTATTGTCAGCTGTAAAATGAGCGGAGTTCAAGACCTGATTAATGTATACCAGAGAATTGCTGACGTTGTGCCGTATGCTCTTCATCTAGGTCTCACTGAAGCAGGTATGGGAATGAAGGGTACGGTAGCAAGTTCGGTTGCGCTTGCGGTTCTGCTTCAAAAAGGAATCGGGGATACCATTCGGGTGTCGCTGACCCCAATGCCCGGGGCCGACAGGGCCGAGGAGGTCCGGATTTGCCAGCAAATTCTGCAATCACTTGGGATCAGAAGTTTTATTCCGCAGGTAGCTGCCTGTCCGGGTTGTGGTCGTACAAAGAGCACGTACTTCCAGGAGCTGGCTGATGAAATTCAGAACTATATCCTGGAAATGATGCCGATCTGGAGAGAGATGCATCCCGGTGTAGAGGAGATGGATGTTGCGGTAATGGGCTGTGTTGTGAATGGGCCGGGGGAATCACGTCATGCAAATATTGGCATTTCATTGCCAGGAACATTTGAAGAGCCGAAAGCACCGGTATATATAGATGGAGAGCATCACTCCACACTTCGGGGTGATAACATTGGTGCAGAATTCAAAAAAATGCTGGACGACTATATAAAGAAAAACTACTCAAATAAACAGGAGTTGCTAACTTCGTAAAATCCCGGTTTCTCAGACATACCCAAAGCTCTGAAGGAGCGGTCATCACCAGCATAGCGCAGCGTGCTATGGGAAG
Organism: Balneolaceae bacterium; assembly: GCA_007123715.1. GTDB lineage: Bacteria > Bacteroidota > Rhodothermia > Balneolales > Balneolaceae > Rhodohalobacter. The sequence continues at coordinate 1,612 of SKKO01000077.1, forward strand.
ATGCAGCACGGGGCAGTGAGTCCCGTATAGGGCGTAATTCGAATGGTATTGAATACCTTCAGACCCATGTCTCGTAGGGGATCTATTATGTGGAGACATCTGGTTAAAAATGGATTTGCAGGAAAGTTTGCGGGGGTTTGAATTTCTAAAACTCTTTTTTCTAAAAAAAAATGACGCAGCCATGCCACATATCATAACCCAACATTTCAATGTGGGGGATCAGTATACGCCGGTATGACAGTCACGAAACCGCCTTTTTTTCCGTTCCGGGTGGAGGGGGGCAGTATGGTCCGGAATATCCAATATTCTATTTTATAATGAAAAGCATTAATAGCATGCACAAAACAGGAATACTGAAAGATATTATTTAACAACATCTTTATGTGAAAATTCTTTCATCAAAAGAACATTTTGCACAAATCACTGCTTGGTTGCGCAGGTAGTTGTAATTCATATAATTTTATCTAAAAATTCTGCGTTATATCTATTGACTTGCATCAATAGATTTATGATCTTTATGTAAGCGCTTACAGTAAGCGCTTACAAATTAAATGTAAGTTTTTAAAAAAAAATCAAAACATAAATAGTGAGTAAGAGTATGAAAAAGTATGCAATACTACTGTTTTCTGTCTTTGTGGCCTTTACGATGTTTTCATGCAGTGATGACAGTGGTATAAATATCATTGATGTCCCAAATGGTGATGACAACGGCGATGATCTAGGAACAGTTTATTCGATTACATTCAATGTAGAGGGAGGCGGTACATTTACCTTTTCCGTAGATATGGATGGCGCCACAATAGAAGGCGACGACCTGCCGGATGATTTTACCGGTAGTGTATTCACCTTTAATCCAAACAACCACAAAGTGTTTATTGCCGGTTCATTAGTAGACTGGCCGGAACCCGGATCACAGGCAAATCTTGAATTGACAAGACAGGGAGCAGAACCAGGCATTACCGTTGCGGAAGGGCCTGAGCAGTTTAAATTCTTTATTGTTCCCGGTAATGACCCAGCATGGGGTTATGGTGAATGGGATGGCGACCCGAACAGGTCTGTTGATATTGTATCAGGAGGAGACTATTTCAGTGCATGGGGTGACCAATCCATGATTGATGAGCCGGAACCGCCTGCATTCGAAGAGCTGTTTCTGATTGGTGATGCCGTTGGAGGCTGGGACTGGGACGAAGTGGATCTCCCTATGATACCTGTTCACTCCAAGCCGGATCTTTTCTGGAAGATTGTATGGATTGAAGCCGACGGCGGGTTTAAGTTTGCACCACAAAGAGCGTGGGAAAACGATTTTGGATACGACGGAAATGATCCCGTAGACGAAATTTACAACTTTGGCGGTGATAACCTTCCTGCACCA
>SKKO01000005.1 GCA_007123715.1 Balneolaceae bacterium
CTTCAATGCTCATTCATTAAAGGGGGCAGTTTCTTATATCCTGAGTTATTATAAATCATCATTGAGGTGATTTAAAAGTTCCATTTTTGAATAACAAGGAAATATTGGTATCACATACGGGAACACTTGCTCTATCATAGTGACATCAATCCAACATCTGCCTTCTTCCCCTCGATTGCAACCTTATTCCTGACAAAATCTTCGCCAGGGGGAGGGATGCGTGATGTGCGATCTGTAGCAACCCGCACTTTTTATCATCTTAATACTTTATATCCCTCGTAATGCTTTTTTTCGGCTTGTTCAAATCTGAAAATACCGGCATAGATCATATAAAAATAATATTTTAAGGAGCTTTAAAATGATACAACCATCCCTGAAAAATTACCTTTCTTAAATTAATTTAACTTTTCTCTAATACTCCCTGCTTTTTTTTGTGTAATAATAGTAACACCATACCATAAATAGAAAAGTACGTGCTAACAAAATGATTCGGGATCTTGCTGAAGAATATTTAAAAGGACATGTCACCCCGGGGGAAGCAGAAAAAGTGCTGGAGTGGTTTGAGACAAAAGAAGGAAGGGAATTTTTAAATGAGAAACTATTTGAAGACTGGTCCCTTGCAGAAAAGCACCGGCTTTCAGGGGGAATGCCTGAGCTCCGGTCTGACAGATTATACAATACCATTCATCAGAAAATTAAAAAACGGAGGCGTCGCGGTGTATTTAAATTAAAAAAAGCTGATTGGCCCGGAATCCTGGTAAAGATTGCAGCTGCAATACTGGTTGTGGCAACGGCATCCTATCTGGCAGTTCAATATGATCACTATTCTGCCGGACTGGTAACTGAACGGGAACCCGTAATTTTTATTACCGGTGACGAAGAAAACAGGGAGATCAAGCTCGGTGATGGAACGGTAATTCGTTTGAATAACAACTCGCAATTGGTTGTATCAAAAGATTTTTTGCATGGAACCCGTGAAATAACACTCGATGGCGAAGCCTATTTTGAGGTAGAGCATGATCCCGGTGAGCCATTTATTATTCACGCAAACCGGTCAGTTGTTGAAGTACTTGGTACCGCATTTAATGTAAGGTCACTTTCAGATCAAGCCAATGTACAGGTAGCGGTTACAGAAGGAAAAGTACAATTCAGAAATCATTCACCCGATTACAAGGATGAAGGGGTGATCCTGACCAAAGGCCAGTACGGATATCTGGATATTCATAAGAGAAAAATTCATGTTGATGAAACAGCCGTTGATAATTACCTGGCTTGGAAAAATGGCAGGATGATATTTGAGGGCCTTGCTTTACAACAAGTTTGTACCCAACTGAAACGTCTGTATGAAGTTGAATGTGGTTTTGAGGCGGAAAGTATAAGCAATCAATTGCTTACAGCAAATTTTGCGAATGAATCACTTGAGAAAACCCTCTCAGTTATAGCCTTAACACTTAATATTGAAGTTGAAATCAATGGAGACAGATTGTTTTGGGCATTAGCGGATTAATTCTGCAACTGCACTGAAATAAAAAAATTTAATCCCAAATCATAACTAAATAATCGTAAATCAGATGTTGCTAAATACCATAACCACACATGTTAGCAGGTTGTTCCAGAAATATCTTTTTGGACTGGCCGGAATCGCACTGTTGCTGCTTGCAAACGGAGCCGATTCACACGCATTTCAAAATTCTGAGATCAGTAACAGCGATACAGAAATCTCACAGCTAATAGCCGCACAGGCAGCTGCCAATGAAATCACATATGTGACTTTTGAAGTATCTAACGTATCAATTGCCGAGGCACTTGAACTGCTTGCAAAAAAGCTCAGGGTCGGAATTTCGTATAGTCCTGAAGTAATGCCGGATAAAATAGTGACTCTGAGCATGGTGAATGTTCCGGTTTTTGATGTTTTATACAAATTACTGGAAGAAACGAATTTGGAACCCACTCTACCTCCAAGCAGGGATGTCATTGTGATCCGTGAAAAAGAGGTGTCTGAAATGGATAATGAAGAGTTCAACATTACAGTTACCGGGCGGGTTATCGATTCAGATACAGGTGAAGTACTGCCCGGTGTGAATGTTGTTGTGGATGGTACTCTGGAAACGACAGGTTCGGCTGTTGGAACCACAACCGATATGGATGGTCTTTATGAAATCAATGTGCCGGATGGATTTAATACATTGTTATTTACTTATATCGGTTACCAGACCCTTCGGGTTAACATCAATGACAGAAGCGAAATTAATGTTGCACTGATCTCTGATGTGCTTATGCTTGAAGACCTGGTTGTTATTGGGTATGGAACCCAGCGCAGGGTAAATCTTACCGGTGCTGTAGATCAGGTGACAGGCGCAGACCTTGAAAGGCGCCCCATGCAAAACCTTACACAGGGACTGCAAGGGTTGATGCCAAATGTTAATATCGATATTGGACAAGGAAAACCGATTGAATCACCGGCGATTAACATTCGGGGTGTAACATCCATTGGACAGGGAGGAAATGCCCTGGTTTTGATTGACGGTGTTGAAGGTGATCCAAGTATGCTGAATCCCAATGATATTGAATCCATATCAGTATTGAAAGATGCATCGGCCGCAGCTGTTTACGGCGCAAGAGGTGCATTTGGAGTTGTACTCATTGAAACAAAAGAAGGTGCAAGGGAAGATTTTTCAGTTACGTATTCATCGAATTTTGGGTTTAAATCACCTACGGTCAACCAAGGTGATTTTGAGGTGGATCCTCTTATTTGGGCGAGCAGATATGTTGAATCATTTCAGAACTGGGAAGGATCCTTTCCAAGAAACATCAACAAAACCCTGCCATTTTCGGAAGAATATTTTGCTGAAATTCAGAGAAGGGCAAACGACCCGAGTCTGCCCAGAACCTGGATTGCTGATGATGGCACTTACAGGTATGCTCATGCAAACAACTGGTATGATCACCTCTATACGGATGTAGTGAATGCAGTGGATCA
>SKKO01000125.1 GCA_007123715.1 Balneolaceae bacterium
GAGCATATGGAACATATAAACGAAAAAGAGATATTCTCTCCAGTCTAAGCTCGCAATTGCCTGTTTTACTTTTTCGGAATAGATCAGAAAAATACCGGCTCCCAGCATCAGAACTGACAACAAAACGTCTTCATAAAGGAAAAACGGGAGCAGAAAAATAACTGATTTGATATGTAATGTTGATCTGATTTTCAAGCGGTTTCTGAACGGTGAATTAGATTTGATATATCGGATGCAACGTGCTTCCAGGTGCGATATGAATGGTCAGTACCTGTATCAGACAGTTCTTCATCCATAAAGGTAAGCATTTCATCGGGATTTCCGGCAAATCTGAAATTGGGGTTTTTTTGCTGAATCCCGGTACCTTTCTTGTTGGATATCGTGAGAAGCCCGTTACTCAAATATTCAAATGTTTTAAGGGAGCTGTTGTAGAAACCCCATCTGCTCCAATGATAATCTTCATAGAGCGCAATCCCGATATCGGCCTCTTTGATAATGTATTCCACTTCCGCCCTTGCTAAGGCTTTCCAGACAAATACGTTAGGTTCATCCATGTCCTGCAGGTGTTCTCCGGGTTCTTCTTTGGCAATGATCAGAAATGCCGCCTTTTCCTGTGCCTTTCGGGCCAGGTTTTTCAGATCTTCGAGATTTTGCATTTTATTTGTTGAACCCGGCCAAACCACAAGTTTAGGCCATCGGGTTTTGATGCGATTCAGTTGTTCAATAATCTCTTTCGACACATCCCCGGGTTTCATTTCAAAACGGTCGGCCCCATTTTCTACAACGGCAACATTTTTTAACCGTAAAGCTTGTGTGCAATATAGCTTCAGCGGTTCACTTACAACAACGATTGTATCGGCTCTTTTCAGTATATGCGCCATAATGCGGTCAACCCGCCTGATATAAGCAGGGGTTCTGCCATACAGATATAACTCATCCGAAGGCGCATTAAGCTCCACAAAAACTCTCTTCCTGAAAAGAAGGGCCAGTACAACCAGCAGGTTCCTCGGCTTCAGAAAATAATCCATTCGCGCATAAATAAGATCACACCTGGCAAGCATCCAGAGAAAACCGGTAACCGGGTTATTGAGTTTTTTTGTATACGGATCTTTTTCGCCGTTAAGTTTATATAGATCGTAACCGAGTAAAGAGAGCTCTCTGGCGAGATGATAGCCATGTATGGCCGCGCCGCCTTCCACAGGAAAAAATTTATAATACAAAAAACCGATTTTCATACCTGTAAAGATAAATGGTTCTGCGTTGATTTGCATGAGTACCATTTGAGGGCTATCGAATAAACATACCCTGTTTCACCGTTTCAGGCACCAGTAGTTAAACGGGTACCATTCAGGTTATTTTGATATCCGATATGCGATATGCGATTGCAGATATGCGAGGTATGTAAGATCGAAAATCGAAAATCGGATATCGAAAATCGCATATCATCCAAACGGGATCTTTAAAAAAGAACTCAAAAATTTTAGCACCAAACATGGTATGTTTGTACGCATTCAGAACCCGGAGCATCATCGAATCACTGTTACGAATGCAACCTATTCACGATTTCGAATAAACATACCATGTTTATTTTGTTCAAATCTTTTTAATAACACTAGTCCCTGCAGCCTGCCGATGCCGAGACAGCACTTATATGACCAGGCAACCAGCCAAAGTTTCGTGCAAAAAAAGAAATCATAGTCATCCGATATCTTTTCCTTAAGCCATTTAAACCCCGGTGGAGTAAAAGTGCGAATTACGGTTAATGTAATTTTTAATAAAGAATCGCCGGCTTCTTTCCTGATAAAGGGATGGGATATACCTACTCTTCGCGATTTTCTCATCAGGGCAGTGTACTTTCGCGGACGGCAGGTAACAACCGCCTTTTCAGCAAATACCAGTTTGTAACCTTTTCTCACAGCCTGCTGAGTCCACCAGACATCCATGCCACTTCTGAATTTACCGTGAAAACGGCCAGTTGATTCCATCAATTCCCGCTTCACAAACAAGTTGCCGGTTACAGCAGCACGTTCATTAAAAACAAGATTCCGGTTATTGTTGAAGTAGGTGGCATCAAATACTTCTGAAGCTGAAGGATGGTCTGGCAGGGAATAATCAATGTTGCCGCCTGCAATATCTGCATTCTGTGCAGACAGTGACTTTACGCCTTCTTCAATCCAGTTTACAGCCGGGGTTTTATTGGCATCGGTAAAGGCTATAATCGCTCCACTGGAAATCTCCATTCCTTTATTCCGGGCTGCATAGGGGCTTTTCTGTTCTGTCTCATAGAGCAATTTAACCGTCGGGTTTTCAATGCATCCTGAAATATCTTCATCTGAACCATTATCCACTACAATAATTTCTATATGGTTCAACGGGTAAGTTTGTGCGGATAATGCTCTGAGCGTTTCCCCTAATTGAGTACAATTATTCAGAACAGGAATAATAACGGATACGGTTACATTCAAATTGAGCAGCTTTTTTGCTTAAACTTCTGCATACTTGCAGAAGGATCTGTTCATATTTTTTTTCTTGCACACACAAGAATGGTCTGAGGCTGATTATGTTTTGGTGAGATGGCACCGGCATAGTATCTCATTCCATAATTTACATACACTTTTGCTTTCTCCATAAATCCATTGTTCCGGCCGGATGGTTGAAGCTGATGCGTGCCATTCTTTTCACCCTGTTGATTCCCGAGCTTTCTCTTCAGCCATAACTGTGGGAGAATGGAATAGCGTTTTGTATACAGTAATTCAAAACCGGTTTCTTCCAACAAAGCTTTCAGGTTATCCAAACCAAAAAAGAACAGGTGGTCCGGATACATAAAGGTCGGGATATACGAATAGTAGGATTCGTCAACCTCGGCAAAATTGCCTGTTTCAAAAAAAAGGATTCCGTCTTCCTTGAGCAGTTTGTTCATAACCTGAAAGTCAGTAACCGGATGATAAAGGTGGCTGATAACATCGCAGTGATA
>SKKO01000246.1 GCA_007123715.1 Balneolaceae bacterium
TCAGAAATTGTTTGGGCATTCTTTTGTTTGATTTCATTTAAATTATCCTTGTTCAACTTCTTCCGAAAAGGATGTAGACCATTTCTTTTTGAGTATGCATTTGTTAAAAAATCATCACATCAGATAAGTAAATAATAATAGGTGTTGATATTACACTTATAAAGTAAATAACAGAACCTTCGGCGAATTTGCAAGTACTTTTTAAAAAATAATGTGTCAAAATCATGAGTATCGAACATTATTTTTTAGCAATGTTTCATCATATTCGTGGCATGACCATTTTTTCGAGTTGAACGGGTTGCCATAACTAAAAAGGCAGCTCCTCCGGAGCTTTGAAGAATAGACATTCTGTGTTTCTATAAACAGCAGGCTCCCCTGAAGCCTGGAGGGTGAGGTATCAAAGATGATGAAGATCTTACCACATATTGACAAGCTAATATCGTATCAATTGTGATCTTATAATTGAGCGGATAATAGTATCATCATAAGAAAAGTAGTTTCTGCAGTCCCACATAATGCCTCAATTCCATTCCGGTTTGGATCACAGAGGCGAAGCTTCACTCTTTTCCCTTTTCACTTTTCCCTTTTCACTTTTTCTCTTTCACTTCACTCAAAGCATACTCGTCATTTTATAAGAATCGCTGTATCTTTAGAGTATAAAATATTCAACTCGTGATAACCATTAATAAACTAATAAATAACAAAATATCATGGCATCAGAACGAACACTAACGATCCTGAAACCCGATTGCGTCAGAAAAAATCTTATTGGAGAGGTGACCCGCCGGATTCAGGAAGCCGGGTTTAACATTGTGGCAATGAAAATGACACGTTTAACGAAAGACACTGCAGGCGGTTTTTATGCCGTGCATCGGGAAAGGCCATTCTTTGACGAACTGACTGATTTCATGAGCAGCGGAGCATGTGTGCCGATGATTCTTGAGAAAGAGAATGCAGTTGAGGATTTCCGGAAACTGATCGGTGCCACAAACCCTGCTGATGCAGCCGAAGGAACCATCCGCAAAGATTTTGCCGACAGCCTGGGCGAAAATATTGTCCATGGTTCTGATTCAGTTGAAAACGGTAAAATTGAAGCGGCTTACTTCTTTGCTGAATCTGAAGTTGTAGCAAATAAAGCCTGATTGTAAGCCGGACAGCTTGTCCGGCCCGTTTTCTGAAAAGACATTTAATTCGATTATTCTGCAAAGAGATGTCAATTGAATGGCAGAGTTTGGTGTGGATGGAGTGGACGCGGAAAGGTTTCCACTGATTGGGAATTGCCGGGTAGGCTGCCCGGCCTACGTTTTTTTTCAAAAGCTATTTTGTTTATGCTTACATTCTGTTTTTAAAAAATATTTTTAGAATGCTGAAATACTTGCTCACGATTCTTCTATCCTGTTTTCTGGTATCTGTTTTTTCCTGTCAAACACCATCTCCCGAGGCTGAAGCGGTTGAAGAAAGGGTGATACTTGGGGCAGAGATTTTCATTGAACGCTATCTTGATGAACTTGAAGGGAGGCGGGTTGGCCTGGTGATGAACCCAACCGCGAGGATTGGCCGAGTTCATATGCTTGACCGGTTATTGGAATCAAATGTGAATATCACGGCACTCTTTGCACCGGAGCATGGCTTCCGCGGGGAGGCCGGCGCGGGTGAAAGAATCGAAGACGGTATAGATCGTGATTCAGGAGTGCCAGTTTTTTCATTATATGGAGATACCCGTCAGCCAACACCCGAGATGCTGGAACATGTAGACGTTCTGATTTTCGATATGCAGGATGTAGGCGCTCGATTTTACACCTATATCGCTACGCTTGGGCTGGTAATTGAGGCAGCCGCTAAAGCGGGTATTCCTGTTTGGGTACTCGATCGCCCAAACCCAGCCGGAGGAAATTATGTGAGTGGCTGGATAATGGAAGAGGAATTCAAGTCATTTGTAGGCCCTTATCCGATTCCGATAGCCCACGGATTAACTATGGGTGAAATTTCGAAGATGATGGTGGGTGAACGCTGGATTGATTTTGAAGAAGAACCGGAAATTCGTGTGGTTCCCATGGAGGGATGGAATCGTGATATGAAGTGGCCGGATACAGGCCTCAGGTGGGTGGCACCATCGCCTAATCTCCCCACTTTTGAGCACGCATTTTTTTACCTTGGAACAGTTTTTTATGAAGGCACCACGCTTTCGGAAGGCCGTGGTACCATCGATCCGTTTCTCCTGATGGGAGATCCTTCTACATCTTTGTCAGATGAAGATATTGAACGCATGCGAAATATTTCCCCGAGTATTTCGATTGAACCGACTCAATTTACACCAACCTCAATTCCCGGAGTTGCACCAACACCAAAGCATGAAGGTGTATTATGTCATGGTGTTTATCTGTCGGCTATTGATTATGATTTTGATCCTGTTCGTGCCGGGCTTGAAATATTTTCGATCATCATGCGGTCGACACAAAATTACGAGCTTCGCTCATTTCGATATCTTTTGGCCGGAACCCGAGAAATAGATCGTCTCATCCGCGGGCAAATTCAGGCCGCCGACCTTGATTTTAAGCTGGATGGCTACCTGGAACAGAGGAAGCCATACCTGCTATATGATTGAATATCCTGTCTAAACAGCGTTTACCGATGACAGATTCATAAATCGAGGAAAAGGCAAAAGGAAGCCATTTAGGCCGGAGAGCCCCTGAACAACAGAGGAACAGACGAACCGATTAACAGATTAACAGAGTAAGTGAGGGGAGCTTTTTGCTCAAGCCACGTAGGCCGGAGAGCTTCTCCGGCTGGGAAAGCCCCTGAATAGCAGAGGAACAGACGAACCGATTAACCGATTAACAGAGTAAGTGAGGGAAGCTTTTTGCTCAAGCCACGTAGGCCGGAGAGCCCCTGAATAACAGAATAACAGAAGAACCGATTAACCGATTAACAGAGTAAGTGAAGGCAGGAAGGGTTTAGCCACAA
>SKKO01000228.1 GCA_007123715.1 Balneolaceae bacterium
ATGACCGCAGTGCGCGAGCTGTATCCGTAGATGTGCGTGGGATGCTGGAATCCCTGCGTAATGTCTATAAAGCAACACGCATTGTAGATGAACTGGAAAGCTCAAGGAATTGAAGCTTCTGAGTTTGACGTCTCGATTTACTTTTTAATCTTTTGGATTAGCATGCCCGATAAGGTTGAATGTTTTCAGGAATAATCCCTGGGCGACTCGCCTGATGACTATGCTTCCATTTAACCTGTAAATATATCATGGTTATTATCATCATAAATAAATGCTTACGTACCACAATAGGTTTTATATTTCTCATCAAAACCGGGGGGTATGCTTTGCAGGTCTTTTGCCTCCCATTGTTCCCGATAAGGTCTTTTTAGCCTCTCGAGAAGGGTGTGAAAATTCGTATAATCGCCATGGGAAGAAGCTTTCGTAAGAGCTTCTTCGACAATATGATTACGCGGTATATAAACCGGGTTTATGTTAGTCATACGCAGGCGTGCCTCACTCAGGCCGCCATGCTGTTTTTCAAGAACCGCTATCCATTGATCGTACCAACTCAGGAATTCCTGATCGGTATTGAAATAGTCTGGAGTTTCAGCAGGTTTAGCAATAATGAGAAATGTATTTGTGTAATCTGCTTTAGACCTCTGCATCCATGACATAAGCTGATTAATAAGTTCTTTCTCTTGCTTGCCAGTTTTTTTGAAACCAAGTTTATTTCCCATCATCCGGTACCATTCTTCTTCAAATTGTGATACAAACTTCTGAATCACTTCCTGAGCAGATTCTCTGGCTTTATCTTCGTTTTTATCAATAAAAGGAAGAAGAGTACCTGCAAACACGCCCAGATTCCACTGAACAATACCCGGCTGGTTACCAAAAGCATAGCGCTTGTTCGTATCAACCGAACTGAAGGCTGTGGCAGGGTCGAATCCGTTCATAAACGCGCACGGGCCAAAGTCGATCGATTCACCGGCGATGCTCATATTATCGGTATTCAATACTCCATGAATAAACCCGACACGCATCCACTCAATCACCAGATTTAGCAGTTTCAATGCAACACGATTCAACAGGCCCAGTGCTTTGTTCTCTGTCTCTTCCAGGTCGGGGTAGTGCCTGGAGATAGTGTAATCAAGAAGTTCCTGCCGCTTATCAGGGGATAGAAAACGGGCCGCAAACTCGAAGGTGCCGATACGGATGTGGCTGGAAGCGACCCGGGTCAGCACGGCGCCCGGATGCACGGTTTCTCTGTAGACAGGCTGACCGGTTTCCGTTACGGCAAGGCTCCCCGATGCCGGAATGCCGAGGTGAAAGAGAGCCTCGCTGATCAGATACTCCCGGAGCATGGAGTAGAGGGTGGCACGCCCATCGCCGGACCTCGAGTATGGGGTTCTGCCTGTACCCTTAAACTGTATGTCATAGCGTTGCCCATCTGGGGCAAGGTGTTCGCCAAGTACAATCGCCCTGCCATCGCCCAGCATGGTAAAATGGCCGAACTGGTGTCCTGCATACGCCTGAGAGATTGGTTCTGCACCCTCCGGCAGTTGATTTCCGGTAAATATAGAAGCGAGTTGTGATCGATCCACAATAGAAAAATCCAGCCCCAATTCATCAGCAAGGCGCGAATTAAGTAATATCAATTCGGGCTTATCTGCCGGCACCGGATGCACAGTGGAGTAAAAGTCAGGTGATAGTTTATTGTAAGTGGTATGAAAATTCCAGCCTGTATTCATCATTATGATTGATCTGCTCAATGAACATTAAAAAAGATTGATTGTGCCACCCTCAAATTTAACGTGTTAATGGAGAGCTGCTCCTAAAAATCTGAAACATATTACGAAGAAAGCCGGAATACCAAATCAAGTGATTCAAGATGATCATTTCATGGTAATCGCTGCGAGGGGCCACGATTGGAATTATCAACTTTATCTGATACGATGTGATTAAACTTTCATTGCAGAGAACACCTTTGCGGGAACTCCTAAGGGAGTTGCGGCGTTTTTTCTTCTCCTACGCCGGAGTAACAGAAAACGCCTGGGAATCCGCTTTTAGATTTACAGAAATTTTTCAAGCTTTTTTTTATGAAAAGCGCCCGGAGACCAATAATCCATCAACCAGAGTAAACGATTTATGAGCATACCAAAAATTGCAGGCTTAAAACCGATTAAAATTGAAACCGAAAAAGGGAAGGATTACTACTGGTGCTCCTGCGGGCTAAGCCAGAATCAGCCCTACTGCGATGGATCCCATTCCACTACCGATTTGACCCCTCTTTGTGTCACCCCCGAAGAGTCTGGCCGGGCTTTTCTCTGCACCTGTAAGCAGACAAAAAACCCTCCCTACTGCGACGGTACCCATAATCAGTTCAGGGAAAAATAGCTGGCTGTAGAAATGTGAGCATCAGGATTTCTCCGGAATACCGTTATAAATTAAAAAAGGCGGTTCTGAACGTGTCAGAGCCGCCTTTCGTTTTTTTTGACAGGCAAATCCAAATCGCTTGTTCACTGATTTACGATTCAGTTTTGATTGCTTAAACAGATTATCAGAGGTCGAAACGGTCCAGGTTCATCACCTTGCCCCATGCAGCTGCGAAATCCTTCACAAATTTCTCCTGTGCATCTTCAGCTGCATAGACTTCAGCCAGTGCGCGCAGCTCAGAATTGGATCCGTGAATCAGATCGGCACGTGTGCCTGACCACTTTACTTCTCCGGTCTTCCGGTCACGACCGGCAAAAAGCCGCTGCTCTTCACTCATCGCTTTCCAGGTGATTTCCAGGTCCAGAAGGTTCACGAAATAGTCGTTGCTGAGCGTACCCGGGCGGGCGGTAAAGACACCGTGGGTTGATCCATTGTAGTTGGTATTCAGCACCCTCATTCCACCGAGAAGTACGGTCATTTCCGGAACAGAAAGGGTAAGAAGCTGGGCTTTGTCTACCATCATCTCTTCTTCGGTAACCTCTTCGTTCATGTTGAAATAGTTTCGGAAGGCATCGGCTTTCGGCTCCAGCCACTGTACTGATTCGACATCTGTCTGCTCCTGTGAGGCATCGGTTCGGCCGGGGGTGAATGGTACAGTCACTTCAACACCGGCTTTTCGTGCAGCCTCTTCAACGGCAACAGAACCGCCCAAAACAATCAGGTCTGCCAGAGACACTTTCTTGATACCGGTTTGAGCCTCATTAAACGATTTTTGAATCTTTTCCAGTGCAGAGAGTACTTTCGAAAGCTGAACCGGGTTGTTCACTTCCCAGCTGTTCATTGGCTCGAGACGTACTCTGGCTCCGTTGGCACCACCGCGATTATCAGAACCACGGAATGTGGAGGCAGAGGCCCAGGCTGCAGCAACCAGCTGTGAAACAGTGAGTCCGGATTCCAGAATTTCCTGCTTCAGCACTGAAATATCCTGTGCATCAACCAGCTCATGATCTACAGCAGGAACCGGATCCTGCCAGAGGAGATCTTCTTCTGGTACTTCCGGCCCCAGATAGCGCGATTTCGGGCCCATATCGCGGTGTGTCAGTTTAAACCATGCGCGCGCAAAGGCATCGGCAAATTCCTCGTGATTCTCATAGAAGCGGCGGGAGATTTTTTCATACTCAGGGTCTGCCTTCAGGGCGATATCGGTTGTGAGCATGAAAGGTGCATGTTTCTTCCCCGGGTCGTGTGCATCGGGGATCGTTCCGGCTCCGGCTCCGTCTTTGGGACGCCACTGCCATTTGCCGCCCGGGCCTTTGTATTTCTCCCAGTCATACTTAAAGAGGTTGTCGAGGTATTTGTTAGTCCACTTGGTGGGTTCATCGGTCCAGGTTCCCTCGAGGCCGCTGGTAATGGTGTGGGCTCCTTTCCCGGTGCCGTAACTGCTGGCCCATCCGAGTCCCTGCATTTCGATCGGTGCAGCTTCCGGCTCTCTGTCGAGATGCTCCTCGAGTGCAGCGCCGTGTACTTTTCCGAAAGTGTGTCCGCCTGCAATGAGTGCCACAGTCTCCTCATCATTCATGGCCATCAGCCTGAAAGCCTGGCGGATATACTGAGCCGATTTGATAGGGTCGGGTTCACCGTCGGGGCCTTCCGGGTTTACGTAGATCAGCCCCATATGATCTGCAGCCAGAGAGCCTTTCAGCTCCCCTTTGGCATCGTGCCGTTTGCTGCCGAGCCACTCAGCCTCAGGACCCCAGTTTACGTCTTCATTTGGCTGCCATATATCAGCGCGTCCACCGGCAAAACCGAATGTTTTGAAATCCATTGATTCCAGGGCGCAGTTTCCGGCAAGAATCATCAGATCGGCCCAGGAGAGCTTTCGGCCGTATTTCTTTTTCACCGGCCAGAGCAGAAGACGGGATTTGTCCAGGTTTACATTATCGGGCCAGCTGTTGAGTGGTGCAAAGCGCTGATCTCCGGTACCACCTCCGCCGCGGCCATCCTGCACACGGTAAGTTCCGGCGCTGTGCCATGCCATCCGGATAAAGAGCGGCCCGTAATGACCGAAATCGGCAGGCCACCAATCCTGTGAATCAGTCATAAGGTCATAAATATCTTTTTTTACCGCATCCAGATCCAGGGTTTTAAACTCCTCGGCATAATTAAAGTCCTCGCCCATAGGATCGGAGAGAGTGGAGTGCTGACGCAGGATATTCAGGTTGAGGCGGTTGGGCCACCATTCCCGAAGGCCGGTACCCGCACCTGCATTAGGTTTTACAGAACCGTTACTGAACGGACATTTACTTTCATTGCTCATAGATTTCAGATATATCAGATTTTGTTTTCATGTGATGGCAGGATTTGTAAGTCTGCCCAAATTTTCATTTATCTAAAATAGAAATAAAAGCGGGCTGTATGGATAGATTGTACTTATGATGCAGATACAGAACCTATATCAGAAAAGTGGAATTTTAATGCTGTTTAACCAGATCAGCTTCGCCATCCGGTGCAACTGTTGCATTCATTCCGAGGTGATAATGATCAATCAAATTTCCAAAAAGCCTGAATATGGATCATATCCGCATCAGAGCAGAAAAAATCACTTCACTTCATCATCAATATTGAAGTAATTGCATATGGGATGCACGATCTGATTCTATCACCGGAGCTGGTGATTGGGGGAGGCCTGACGAGTGATTTTCCAGTGGCTGGAGAGTTTTCGCGGGTGAGGTACTGCTGAAAAAATGCATATACAAGTAAAAAAAAAGAAAAGTTTGAAATGCTTTTATGCAAAAAAAATGGAATTTTCTATCTTTGTTGAAAATTTCCCCCCAACTTACCATACATAATGCAGGTTAAAGACCAGGTACGCGACGACGTCACCATTCGTTTTGCCGGTGATTCAGGCGATGGAATGCAGCTTACCGGCTCGCTCTTCACGAATACAACCGCCCTTCAGGGTAATGATATACGAACACTTCCGGAATTTCCCGCTGAAATACGCGCACCGGTAGGTACAGTACCCGGTGTTTCTTCTTTTCAGCTCCATTTCGGGAGTAAAGAAATCATGACGCCCGGCGATGAGTGCGATGTACTTGTCGTGATGAATTCGGCAGCACTCAAGGCCAATTTAGCCCTTCTCAGAAAAGGAGGCATCATCATAGCCAATACGGCCGGGTTTGATAAGAGGAACCTGAACCTTGCCAAGTATGGAGAGGATAATAATCCGCTCGAAAATGGCAGCCTGAACGAATATATCGTTATTGAAGTGGATGTAACCAAACTCACCAAGGAGAGTTTGACGGATTCAGGGTTAACTCATAAAGATGTGGAACGGGCAAAAAATATGTTTGTACTGGGTCTGTTGTACTGGATGTATAATCGTCCGCTTGATTCAACCATCTCTTTTCTCAATCAAAAATTTGCAAAAAAACCGGATATCGCTGAGGGCAACATCAAGGTTTTAAAAGCTGGTTACCACTATGGTGAAACCACCGAAGTTTTTGCCGAAACATATACCATTAAGAAAGCGCAGATCGGTGCAGGTGAATACCGGAGCATAACCGGCAATGAAGCTACGGTTCTTGGACTGGTTGCTGCCGCGCAACAGGGAAATTTACCGCTTTTCTTCGGTTCATATCCCATAACCCCTGCATCTGATATTTTACATGAATTATCAGCCCTTAAAAACTTCGGTGTTACTACTTTCCAGGCTGAGGACGAAATTGCGGCTGTATCATCTGCGATTGGTGCCGCATTCGGCGGAAGTCTCGGTGTAACGAGCTCCTCAGGTCCGGGTGTTGCCTTAAAAGCTGAAGCGGTTGGCCTGGCCGTAATACTCGAATTGCCGTTAGTGATTTTGAATATACAGCGGGCAGGGCCTTCCACTGGCATGCCCACCAAAACGGAGCAATCCGATCTTTTACAGGCTATGTATGGCCGTAATGGTGAGAGCCCGGTGGTAATTATTGCCCCTGCAACACCGGGCGATTGTTTTGACGCGGCTTTTGAGGCCAGCCGGATAGCAATCGAACACATGGTTCCCGTTTACTTTTTATCGGATGGGTATCTGGCAAATGGCTCGGAACCGTGGAGATTCCCGCAGCAAAAAGACCTCAAAAAAGTGACTGTGAGATTTGAGCCCGGCCGAAATGGTGAAACCGACCCTTTTCTCCCCTATGTTCGTGATGATCGGTTTGTACGGTCGTGGGCCATACCGGGTACACCGGGGATTGAACACCGTGTTGGTGGCCTTGAGAAGGAGGTGGATACCGGGAATGTTTCATATGATCCGGATAACCATCAGTCCATGACAAACCTGAGAAAGGCCAGGGTGGATAAAATTGCCGATTATATTCCGCTTCAAAAAGTTGACAGCGGTAACGAACAGGGCAATGCAGTTGTGGTTGGCTGGGGATCAACGTATGGTTCCATACGTACAGCCGTAAGAGAGTTGATAAAGGAGGGATTTGATGTATCTCATGTTCATATCAAATACCTTAACCCATTCCCAAAAAATCTTGAAGAAATCCTGAATAATTTCAATACCATTATCGTACCTGAAATGAACGACGGACAACTCGTAAAAATATTACGTGATTCCTTTTTTGTGCCGGCCAAAGGAATCAACAAGGTAAAAGGGCGTCCGTTTTATGTGGATGAACTGAAGCAGGATATCAAAACAATTCTATCGCCAAACGACTAAATATTCTCCAATAATGTCTCTTGAAACTGTTATTGATTTACATATAAAAAATGGAGCTCCGGCTGAGATGAATTACACCGGAAAAGATTTTTCGTCAGACCAGGATGTGCGCTGGTGTCCCGGATGCGGTGATTACACGATTCTGAAACAAGTGCAGACGGCTATGCCGGAAATCGGAGTAAAGAAAGAAGATATCGTCTTTATTTCCGGTATCGGCTGTGCCGCACGGTTTCCGTACTATATGAATACCTTTGGCATGCATTCCATCCATGGCAGGGCGGCAGCCATTGCCACAGGATTGAAAATAAGCCGTCCGGGACTCAGTGTTTGGGTTATATCGGGAGATGGCGACTCACTTTCTATTGGCGGGAATCATTTTCTGCACCTGCTCCGCCGGAATGTCAACATCAATTATCTGCTGTTTAATAATCAGGTTTACGGGCTTACAAAGGGGCAATACTCTCCAACCGCACCATCAGGGTCGGTTTCCAAATCCACACCGTATGGGTCTATTGATCACGCTGTAAACCCGCTATCATTTGCGCTGGGTGCAGACGGTTCTTTTGTGGCACGCGCAATGGATCGCGATCCGAAACACCTGAACCAGATGATATTGCGTGCAAGCAGCCACCGCGGAACATCCATGCTCGAAATATACCAGAACTGTATCGTTTTTAATGATGGTGTATTTGAAAAGTTTACGGATAAAAAATCGAGACCGACTGAGGCGATTTACCTCGAACACGGTCAGCCATTAATTTTTGGCGAAAAAAATCAAAAGGGTGTCCGCATTGACGGCCTGACACCTAAAGTGGTTTCACTCGAAAATGGCGAATTCAGTAAAGATGATCTCTGGATTCATGATGAAAATGATAAGACCAAAGCGTATATGCTGTCACGGTTTTTTGATCAGCCTAAACCAGGTGATGAACACAGAATGCCAAGGCCATTCGGTGTTCTTTATGCGGAAAACAGGCCATGCTATGATGATGAAGTTAACAGGCAAATAGCCGGAGTAGTGGAAAGAAAAGGTGTTGGTAACCTTGATGAGCTTTTGCGTGGACGAGAAACGTGGACTGTTGAGTAATATTTTCATTATTTTATCTCGTAAACCGAATTTTTGTTTGGAAATATGAAGCTTCTGTAAATATTATATATCTTGCAGAAGTGGACGCCGTTTATGTGACATCCGAATGGCAGAACTTTTTCGTTGAGCCGCAGATTTGAACATAGAAGTTGAATATTCAATCATTCAAGTTCAAGGCTTTTCATATTTCATAACAACCTAAACTAACAGCGATATGAAAACTACTCCATTCTATCATCTTATTTTATTTCTTTTCGCCATATTTTTTGCATTTACAATTCAATCCTGTGCAAGCGGTGAAAGCGAGGAAACAGATGTTGAAACAATAACAGAAGAACCGCGAAGTTCGGAGTTTGACGACCTTAACCTGACTCCATTTCAGCAAGAACATGGCCTTGGGCCAATTACGGAAAGAATAAGCATTAGTGAAGAGATTGATGATGAGATGTCGATGAGAGGTCAGTCGATTTTTGAAATGAAATGCCAGATTTGTCATGATATGGGTGAGCGAAAAATTGGCCCGTCTTTGGGTGATGTAGTTGAGAGAAGAAGCCCGGAGTTCATCATGAACTTTATTGTAAATCCCGGTGAAAATGTTCGCAATCATCCGGTTGGCCTCGACCTGCTTGCAGAACATCATACAGAAATGCCATACCAGAATGTTGACCTGGATGAGGCAAGACAAATCTATGAGTATTTAAGAGATTATTACAATCAGTAATATTTCTTGAAAAATCCTGTCAAAAATAATCAGCTGAATAGAAGGCTTTACAGCTGATTATTTATTTCATCACAATTGAGTTGGTAACGTTGATATCTATAATTTTCATTTAGATCCATCTCTTCATCCAATCCATTGATTATATATCCCAAAAATATGGATAGATTTACTTGAAATGCATGAATACTAATATGTGATGCAGGGCTTTTATTAATATTAATACTCACAAATGCATCACATATACTCATTATATGAAGGTTGATCATAATTCGGGAATCCCTCTATATATTCAGATCGAATCCATACTCAGGAGCGAGATAGAGAGAGGTAAATATGATGATGGTAATTATTTGCCAAGAGAAGAACACCTTGCAAATATATTGGGGGTGTCAAGAAATACGGTGCGACAGGGAATTTCCAAGCTTGTGAATGACGGGCTCCTCAAACGAACAAGAGGCAAGGGTACCGTTGTGGTCAATAAAACAATTACAACCCATTTAGCTGAATGGCATAGTTTTAGAAATGAGATGCAGGATAAGGGCATCAAACTGAAGAACTATTATTCACGTGTTGAATGGATAAATGCCCCGCCGGAGGTTCATACAAAATTAAAGACCGGCCATGATCAAAAGCTCCTGAAACTAGAAAGGCTACATGGGGATGAAACAAACCCGTTTGTTTATTTTATCTCATGGTTTCATCCACGCATCGGCCTCAGTGACACCGAGGACTTTAACAAGCCCCTTTACTCGATCCTTGAAGATAAATACTCGGTAATTCCTGTTTATTCAGAAGAAGAACTTGATGCTATAGAAGCTAAAAAGCCGATTTCCGATTATTTGCAAATTGAAGAAAAAAAACCCATTCTCTATAGAAAAAGGCTCGTGCTTGATGCCGGCAATCGGCCAATAGAGTATAATCTCGGATACTATCGCAGTGATAAATTCAGATACTCGATCCGTTTCGAAAGAAAATAAAGACCTCACAGCAGCACCACAGCGGAGCAAGGATCTGTTAGTATTGAAGTGTCTGTAAAATGATAAATTACAAATACTTCTTTTCACAAAAAAAATTCAACATATATGAATAAGCCGCAAACATTGCTGAATTAACAGCAATTTGCTATAATATGTTTAAACAAATGAACAAATTGTGAACATGAGATATTATGCGGGGCTGGATGTAGGGGGGAGTCATATCTATGCAGCTCTTTTTAGAGATGACGGAAAAAAACCTGTGATGGTATCCAGCCATCAATCTTATGTGAACAGCTCTGCCGGGGCCGCTGAAATTATTGACGCTTTTAGATCCCTGATAGTAGACATAACAAAAGATATTACTCCTGATCAATTAAGAGGCATTGGTTTTTCAATTCCGGGGCCGTTCAATTATCAGTCAGGAATCTGCCAAATTTTCGGAGTGGGTAAATATGAAGCACTCTTTGGGCTGAATGTTAGAATAGCCATGGCCGATGCACTAATGGAGTTTAATCTGAAACCTTCTCAGATAACTTTCATCAATGATGCGGAAGCTTTCCTTCTTGGAGCTGCAGATAAAGAAGATATCAGCGGTCAAAATATTACAGCTATTACACTGGGTACCGGGTTTGGCAGTGCAAGCTTATGGGATGGTAAACTTATACCGGGTTTCCCGGGCAAAGGGTATCTTTATTCTGATCCGTATATGGATGGAACAGCCGAGGAATATTTCTCAACAAAGTGGTTTTTAGCACAGGCACGTAATGCCGGAATTCCGGAAATGAATGGCTTCAGCGGAGTAAAAGACCTGGCTGAAGCGAGCGATCAGAACCCGGAAGTCAGGAAATTTTTTAATCAGTTTGGCAAAAATTTAGCCGGCTATCTGAATCAGCTCATAGAAAATATTCAGCCCCACTATCTGATTTTTGGCGGAAATATTTCAAAATCACATCCTCTATTCGGCCCGTCTTTTATCCCTCATTTAAAAAATAAACCCGGAATATTATGGATGGATGATACATCCGGGCTCGCTGCAAGGGGTGCAGTGCTCCATTTTCAAAATTGTGAAAAGGCCTTTCTTGCTAACCCGCCAATAAGAATATCCGCGTCGCCGGTTTTGCCTGCTATAAAGCCTGATCATCATAATGGTTACGATATCTACCCGGCATTTTCGCTCAAAACCGGCAAAATCGAACATGGATTTGATTCACTGGCAGCATTC
>SKKO01000305.1 GCA_007123715.1 Balneolaceae bacterium
AGAAGCTCTCCGGCCTACATGGCTTTAGCAAAAAGTATACTTCACTTACTCTGTTAATCGGTTCGTCCGTTACTCTGTTCGTCTGTTATCCAGGGGCTTTCCGGCTTAGATGACTAAAACCTTCCTGCCTGCCCCTCAATTTGCAAATCTGTTCAGGTAATGGATGCCATATATATATCTTTTATATTCGAGTGTAAAAAAGGATTGAAATTTTGAACTATCTGGTGGACCAGAGCAGCGGAGAATCGTATTCAATTTTGGCTGAATGATGGATCTTATAACATATCAAGAACAGTTTACAGCAGACTATTCCCTGGGGAAGTGGAAAGGAATGACACTGCTTTCCGGCGGGTTCGCCAATAAAAATTTTAAACTGGTTACGGAAAATGGGGTCTATCTCTACAGGCTTGTCATGCAGAAACGTGCAGAAGAACTGGAAGAAGAGCTCGAATATTTATTATATCTGAAAGAGCACAACTTTCAGGCTGCCTTTCCGGTCCCAAAAAAAGACGGAACATTTATCAACCGGCTTAATGATGGGACACTGGTTGTTCTATATGATTTTCTTGATGGAGAAGAACCGGAACCGAACCCCTTTACAGCATCTGAAATCGGTAAAGCGGCAGGGCAGCTCAATGCGCTTTCTTCTGAAAAATGGATAGAGCGTAAAAATGATCTGTCTCTGAAAAAATGCAGTGACCTTATTTCCCGGTTCATTAGCACTGATAACCGGCTTAAAGCAGTACTGGATCAGTTTACAATTGAAACTGAAATATTGAGCGACAGACTTCGAAACACAGACTTACCCACCGGCATTGTGCATGGGGACCTTTACCCGGACAATACGATTTTTCAGGGGAATAAACTGATTGGCATCCTCGATTTTGAGGAATTCTGTACAGATACCCTGCTGTTTGATGTGGGCAATGCCATACAGGGATTTTGCTATCCTGGTAAAGATCTCAGCTCAGAGTGCCTTTCTGCATTATTGCAGGCCTATCACCGGCAGCGTCCACTTAACGGGGACGAAATAGAAATGGTACCATGGTACATTCGCTGGGGGGCACTGGCCCAGGTTTCGTGGCACTTGCGATACGGGCTGCTCAGCCAGTTTAATGACCGACAATTCAACCGCGTTAAGGAATTGATGGGACGCATCACTCAATTGAGAAAAGCAATGGGAATGCTTGAACGGGAAGTAAAAATTTCGATCAAAGCCTGATATATTCAAGGAGGTACAGAATACTACGTGAACATCCGTGCCACCTTGGTGGAAAATTCTGGTCAATGGAGTTAGATTTTAATGCCAGATTTACGAAAAAAAACTCTATACCTTTTATATACTGTAACCGGCCTGCTAGTAAAAAAATATAAACTATGCCCTCAATCCATCCGTCTGAAACTATCCAAACCATCCCGCTGCAATCGCTTGCAGACGAATTCGGGACACCGCTTTATGTATATGATGCTGCCATTATAGACAGGCAAGTAAACCGGTTGCGATCTGCATTTGCCGAATTCCCACATCAGATAAAATATGCCGCCAAAGCGCTCACAAACACGGGCGTACTCAGACATATGAAAAGCAGGGGCCTTGGCCTCGATGTTGTTTCCATTCAGGAACTGCGCATGGGACTCGATGCAGGTTTCAAACCATCCGAAATATTGTTTACATCGAACAGCATCCATTATTCGGAATTGAAAGAAGCCATAAAATTCGGGACATTTATCAATATCGACAGCCTCTCTCTCCTTGAAAAATTCGGCCAGGAATATGGCGGTTCTTATCCCTGCAGTATCCGCCTCAGGCTCGATCCGCTTACTCATAATCATGAAGGCTCAAAAAAATGGCATCAGCTCTCTAAATTCGGCATTCATCACTCACGCATTGCAGAGATCAGGGCACTCATCAAAAAATATGATTTGAATATCACCGGGCTTCATGTACACAACAGCTCCGGATTTTTAGATATCCCTGTTTACCTTTCAACTGCAGACCGCATGTTTTCCATTGCCGGACAATTCGGGGATTTACAATTCATCGATTTCGGTGGCGGAATCACCATACCATTTTATAGAAATCATAAGGTGATCGATATTGAAGAGCTGGGCAAAAAACTGGCAGTAAAAGTAAATGAATTCTATAAAGCATACGGCAGTGAACCGGACATCTGGTTTGAACCGGGCCGTTTTCTGGTGAGTGAATGCGGGATTTTATTAACAACCGTTACGGTTTTGAAAGAAGATCGCGAACCCATCTTTGCCGGCACGGACACCGGTTTTCATCACTTGCTGAGGCCTGCTTTGTATGATTCCTATCATGAGATCCATAATCTTTCAAATCCGTCTGGTGATCTGAAAGGGTATCACATCACCGGCAATATGTGCGAGACCGATTTTCTCGGAAAAAACCGCACAATCGCTGAGATCCGGGAAGGTGATATCCTGATGATATTCAATGCAGGTGCTTACGGTTCATGCATGGCATCGAATTACAATTCAAGACTGCGTCCGGCCGAGGTAATGGTTCGGGACGGGAAGGCGCATCTTATCAAAAGGCGCGAAACGTATGAAGATCTTATCCGTAACCACATAGCTGTGGATTGGTAGTCCACAACCTGTTTACTTCTCTGAATAGCGCAAAGATGATCCGGGCTATGGTACCCCGGCTCGCTGAGCCGGATAGGGAGTGAACATTGAAAAATGACATGATAAAGAACAGCCGGGAATTCCGGAGATCATTCATCAGAAGATCATTCAAGCATTCAAAACCTGTATTATCAGCTACATAATGGGAGTTTTGTTGCGATGGGCATGCTTTCAAAAAAATGCATATTATTAGCCTGGCGACCAGCCTTTTTTTACAGCCGGGATTATGTTTTAATAAACAAAACCACTTTATGCTTACCAAACTTTTCGGATTTAATCCCGATAGCCAAACTGTTGGAAAAGAGGTGGCTGCGGGTGTAACCACATTTCTCACCATGTCGTACATTCTGTTTGTAAATCCGATGATACTTTCGGATGCGGGCATGGATTTTAATGCTGTAATTACTGCCACTGCCCTGGCAGCATGTTTTGGTACATTATTGATGGCATTTTGGGTAAAAGTACCGCTTGCCATGGCTCCGGGAATGGGGCTAAACGCCTTTTTCGCCTATTCACTTGTGATTGGTGAAGGTATCAGCTGGGAAACGGCAATGGGGGTCGTTTTCATATCCGGCGCGGTATTTCTGTTCTTAACGTGGGTTGGTATCAGAGAAAAAATCGTGAGTGCTATTCCTATTTCACTCCGTCTTTCGATACCCGCAGGAATCGGCTTGTTTATAACCTTTATCGGGTTTCAGAATATGGAACTTATCGTGAGGGATGATGCCACCATGATTGCCCTCGGAAAAATTTCTACTCCCCTTGTACTCGGGCTGCTCGGGATCTTGATCATAACCATTCTGGAGGTTAAAAAAATCCGCGGATCCATTTTGATTGGTATACTTGCCGTTACTCTGACAGCTATTTTGTTCGGACTGATCTCTCCACCCGTCACATATTTTTCTGCTCCCCCATCTCCTGCGCCGGTCGCATTTCAACTCGATATTTTGTCAGCACTCCGTTGGGGCCTTTTAGGCGCAATATTCTCTTTCATGTTTGTTGACCTTTTTGATTCGGTGGGTACACTGGTTGCCTGTTCATATGAGGCCGGACTTGTAGAAAAAGACGGAACCGTAAAAAAAATTGACAAAATGCTCGGCGCTGATGCGATTGCAACCCTTTTCGGTTCACTTGCCGGTACAAGTACAACCACAACATACATCGAATCAGCTTCCGGAATTGAAGAGGGAGGCCGATCGGGATTAACCGCTTTTACCGTTGCAGTTCTTTTTCTTGTAGCATTGTTTTTTACCCCGGTCATTGCATCCGTTCCGGCTTATGCTACTGCTCCGGCACTGGTTATTGTTGGAATGTTTATGTTTAGGAATATCAATAAAATACCCATGAAGGGGTGGCCCGACATCGTTGCATCTTTTTTAACCATTTTATTGATGCCTCTAACCTACAGCATCAGCATGGGGCTTACATTCGGATTTCTGTTTTGGACATTACTCACGGCGATTGCCGGAAACATAAAAGCCATACACCCTGTAATGTGGATTGTGGCAGCACTTTCTGCCATCAATCTGTGGGTTACCCTGACCTGATAGGTTGTTAATCTCAATTGAATCGGGTAATCTGAAAATAACCTGCCCATCCCGATCAACTTGCAAAAAAAAACCCCGCATCGCTTCAGCAACACAGGGTTTACGTATGGGGATTCACCTATTTATCTTGAAATAGGTGTCTCGTTGGGATTTCTTAATAAATTAAGAATTTGTGAATGTCCGTTTCTCTTAGCCAATTCTGCCGGAGTGAAACCCGATTGATTACTCATATTCGGATTTGCACCTTTTTGAATCAAACTTCTGACAATCTCGGTCTGGCCATGTTCTGCAGCAATTATTAACGCTGTTTCACTGTTTTTGTTTCTTGTGTTCAGATTCGGATTGTGAGCCATAATAATTCGAAACATTCGCAGGTTGCCGATTTTTGATGCAAGCATCAGCGGTGTATTGCCGTTTTCATCAATGGTTTCAATTTCAGCGCCACCGGCAAGTAATACGTTTAAGCTTACGATGTCTATGTTGTTTACGGCTTCGATAATACTTCCGGATACCTCAATATTCTGCTGGCTCTGTGCCATAACATTCATCTGGCCGTAATGTACGGGAAGCATAAATAGTATAGTCATTAATAGTGTAATGATCGTTTTCATGGTGTCAACTAAATGTATTTAAATGATATTTCATCCTGATTAATTTTGTCCGGCTTCTCAGGTAAGATTTTTCTGCTAGTTACCGGCTCTTTATTCATTGAGTACTTATAACGAAAGGTGTATCGACAGGGTTTCAACTATTTAACCGGTAGTAATTAAAACATAGAAAGTAATCCTGAGATCATGCTTCATACAACTTTGTAAGCACGGGAAAACTGATTCATTAACTAAAATCGCTACCAATTTAAATTGAATGATGGTAATTAAGGCTGTTCGATTGCAAAATTTCTTACTCTTTATCCGTGACTGGCAAAGTTCCGTGTAAATGAGATCGGTGTAAAGAATTAACTGGTATCAGCAGATAAACATTAATGAAAACTAATGATATTAATTACTTCAATTTTATAAATTGAAGTATAGGTGTAGCAATGCTCTCATATCTAATTAGCAAGATTGGCTTTTCGTAGAATCTATAAAGTGATTGCAAGCCGGATAATTAAATTATTTAGTTAAACGTATGAAAATTCGAGTGATCATTGTTGAAGATTGTCTGATACAGTCAGCATTATTGAAAAAAATACTCGAAAATGAAGATTTTGAGGTGACAGGTACATTCAGATCAGGAGCTGAGGCTGTTGACGGTTGCAGGAAAAAGAATCCGGCACTTGTATTAATGGATATTTTTCTGAAAGGTAATATGACCGGATTAGAGGCCGCAAAAAAAATCAGGGAAACTCATGAAATCCCTTTCATATTTATCACCGCTTCAGAAAATACTGAAGCACAATCTCAAAAATATTATTTTGACCGCTCCGCGATACTTCCAAAACCCGTATCAAAAAAAGAATTACTGAATGCCATCAGCCTTACCCTGAACCCAAGTATGTTGGTTGAAAAGACTTCTAAAAGCATTCAATGCCCTTTCGGCATGTAAAATTGTGTGGACTAGTGTTATGTAAACAGTAAAATAGTATGGGAGTCATTTGATTTTATGGCATATCACTAATATCCATTTCCAAAAATCCTGTACCGGAATCCTATCGCTCTAACATTTTAAGTAAGCTTAATGAATTCTTTTTCTCCCTTTATTATTATTGCCGGGGTTATCCTGTTCTTTTTCGTCAGCTGTACAGATTCAACCTACAGAGAGTTATCTCTGAGTGATTCTCTGACCTTTTATGCATCTTTTGAAAATGGCTTCAAAGCTGACTTTTCAATGGGAGACTCCACTCTCTACATAGCCCATTCATGGACCCGCCGCTCAGAAGCCGTGCCCTTCTACTCACAGACTGAACATTTACAGATTTCAGAAGGTGAGGGGCGCTACGGTAACGCCCTTTGGATTGACAATTCCTATACCCCGGTATATTTCTACAAGGGAAAAGATAATATGCTCTATACCGATCACCACTGGGAAGGCACCGTCTCATTCTGGCTGCGGTTGTCACCCGATGAAGATCTTCATGAAGGGTATTCCGACCCGATTCAGCTCACAACCCGATCCTGGAATGATGGTGCACTTTTTGTGGATTTCACCGATGTATCTCCCCGAATTTTCCGGTTCGCTTTTTTCCCAGACCGCGACACCTGGGACCCCGGCTATCGTGACTGGGATGATGTACCCTTTGAAGAACGGCCTATGGTGGAAATTACAGAGCCGCTCTTTACTCATGATGAGTGGGTGCACGTCGCTTTTGCTTTCAGCAACTTTAATACCGGTAATAACGACGGTGTTGTAAAAGGTTACATCAACGGAGAACGTTACGGGACCCTAACCGGACGGGAACAAACTTTTACATGGGAACCCGCCGAACTCGCTATTTGGCTTGGCTATAACTACCGGGGATATTTTGATGAACTCGCAATTTTTAACCGCGCACTCAGTTTAGAGGAAATAGCATTTATCTACTCTCTTGAACATGGACTTCAATATCTTTTTGAAGATTGAATAATAAAATAGGCTATGTTGATGTGTGCAGCTTAAGGATACGGGTGACAGTTTTATGAAAATGTGATTCTGGCTCAATCGCTCCAAACCAATAGAACCATACAAAATTGGCCTCAGTAAAATCATCTGCCCCTTCCTGATCTTAATCGCTCCATTCTCATATGATGAACCGAATCGGGGTGAACCATGGCATCGAGCTTGATCAGCTGTTCTGCAGTTAAAGTCTCGGAAACATTTTCGCGGAACTCATTATAATAATCCCTGAGCATTTCTCTTTCGTTTGTTCTCTGTTCACTGATTTTTCCACGAATCTCCCGGTTGTATCCGGACAATTTTTCGAAAAAAACATCCCGTTGCGGCTCTTGAAGCTCTAACTTACGTGTAAAATGATTTTCTATCCACTCCCGGCGACGGTCACTTTCACCCTGCCGTCCGGCCTGATTTCCATCCCAATTCCGGCGGTTCTCGAAATTTCCACGCTCAAACCCCCTTTCAGTAAACATCGGCTGACCTGTTCGATGAATTACATTGTTCATGAAATAACCGGCAACGGCTCCAAGTAAAAAAATGGTAATAAATGCTATAAATGCCTTGATTTTTGCGTTCATAATCTTTGGTTTAATCTAAAGTAAAATCATCGAGATACGCTACGTATGCGTCTGCATCACTTTCATCTAAAGAATAAAAAAGGTCATTCATGATGGTTGCCGTATCGGTATATTCCTGAACAGGCTGCAGCCATGAAATAACGGATGTCATTGTAACAATTAAAAGTGAAGCTGCCAGTGCGTACCGTTTAAACCAAACCAGGCTTAATTCATAAAAAGCCGGGTTGTTACCGGGTGTTTCAACTTCTTCCGCAATTTGTTTCCGGATCTCATTGATCCTGGCAGTAAATAACTCGTTTCCGGGCTTGGGATATGCTGCTTCAGGTTCCGGTAATTTCATAATTGTGTAATAATCGTCCTGCAGGTCCGGGAATACCTGTAAATCGGTTTCAAGCTGCCGGATCTCCTCTGGTGTCAAAATACCGTCAGAGGCGTCTGTAATTCGTGCTTCAAGTTCAGTTCGTTTCATGTCTGGTCTACTCCCATATTTTTCAGTATTTCTGCCAGTTCTTTCCTGGCCCTGAACATCCTGTTTTTTAGTGTTTGCTGATTCACTCCGGTAATCTCCTCGATTTCGGGGTAGGTTAACCCGTCAATCGATTTCAGTACAACTATGGTTCTCAGCAATTCGGGAAGCTGCGAGATAGCCTTTCGCAACAAAAGCAATTCCTCGCGATTATCCTCACCGGTAAACTGGTCCCAGGCAAATTCAAACTCCTCAACCGGTTTACTGCTGATATTCTTTTCATGTTTCCGTTTTCTGAATTCATCAATACATAAATTTCTTGCAATGGAATACAGCCAGGTATAAATCCCTGAATCTCCTTCGAACTGCCCCATTTTTTTCCAGGCTTTTAAAAATGTATCCTGGAGTATATCATCAGGTTCAACCGAACTGCCTGCCAGATAGGCGGAAATAGAACGATGGAGACGCGGGTAATTTTCCTCAATAATTTTATCAAAATCACTTTTTCCAGGTTTACCCATAGAGTCTCCATCATTCTGCCGGATTTATCTGTTCCCCCGGCGCGGCCTTCGTTCCTGGCCTCGGGCTTCTGATCGCTGCAAGCCCCTTGTGCCTGTAAGCTGTTGATATTCAGCTACAGTAAGCAGATTCCTCAACTCATCGCTCAGTTGCCGTGTTTCGGCCATTACTTCAAGCCTTGCTTCACGATCAACTGTATCCGGGCTTGTTATTCGTTCTTTGGCTAAACCGAGCCTGAGTTCACTCCGGCGATTTAAAATTTCCAGAGCTCTTGCAGCTTTTTCGCCTTCAATTCCGGCATTGCTTACCATTAGCTGATGACTCAATGTACGAAATTCATGGGCATTTTCAGCCCTTTCAGCCATCAGATTATCCAGCCGATCTCTTTGTTCTTCAGTCAGTACCTCAAGAACTTCCGCATTTAATGAAGATCTATATCCGATACCGCGTTCAAACCTGCCACTTGTACCTCTTTGGATTTCTCCTCTGCGGCCATTTGTTTGTGTACCGCGCATTGAACCGCGTTGACCGCGCATACTGCCGCGATATTGCTGCCGGGCTTCAAGAGTTATATGTATGATTTCCTTTTTCTGCTCTTCAGTCAATCCGAGCTCGTCTGCATGTTGAATAATCAACTGCTGTTCACCGGGGCCAAACCCCCTTCCCTGTTGTGCAATTATCTGTGTGACAGAAATCGCAATAAATGTCATAATCAATAATATAAATTTCATAGTACTCACCAGTGTTATGTTATGTTATCTGAAAGTTTCTATATAATTAGACGGCGTTATTACTTAATCGTTTGAAACTTTTTAACAAAAATTTTCAAAATTGATTTATCAGCTTTCCCGGTATATTTTGACTGTATGATTTAATTTAAATTCTGCACGTTCATGAGGGCACTTTTTCATCTGCTGCTTTTCAGTTTTCTTTTTCTTTCCCAGGCCTGTCTTAAAGACTCAGATCAACATCATAATCGTCAGGCTTTTATTTTTGATCATGATGTTGTTGCATACTATCAAAATCAGGCAGTTGAACTTGCTGATTCTCTTCTGTTATTGCCCGCTTTGTCTCTTGCAGACCATTCAGATCACATATTTGCTGATAATCCCGGAATGTACGTAAGCCTGGCCTGCTATTGGTGGCCGGATCCTTCTTCAAAAAACGGGCTTCCCTATATCCGTATTGATGGAGAGATAAACCCGGAAACCCGATCGGAATCATCCCATCTGCCGTTACTTATCGGTATGGCAAAACGAGTGGAAATTTTTGCTGCTGCCTACAACATAACCGGCAGGGAAGTATTTGCTGAAAAAGCCGCCGAACAACTATTTACCTGGTTTGTGAGTCAGGAAACAGCCATGCTGCCCCACCTGAACCATGCACAAATGGTGAAAGGGCAGAATACGGGCCGTTCGTACGGTGTAATTGATGGCTGGTGGCTGGTGCGTGTACTGGAATCATTTGATTATTTGACCCATTCACCTCACTGGAGCCATGAGCTTGAAACCGGGCTTACAAACTGGTTTTCAGATTTCCTTCACTGGTTGTTAACCGGAGAATTTGGCCTCAATGAAATAAAATCAACCAACAACCACGGTACATGGTACGATGTGCAGATTGTAGCCTACTCCCTATTTACCGGCCGTGAAGAACTTGCCAAACAACATCTGATGGAAATTTCAAAAAAAAGGCTTTTAAAACAATTTTCACCGTCCGGAAGACAAAAGTTAGAAATGCGCAGAACCCGTCCCTTACACTACAGTATATATAACCTTGCCGGTCAGTTAAAACTGGCAGAATTTGCCAGATTGGTCGGCGTGGAATACGGGAACAATCACACCTTTTTCAGCTCCGGACTCGAAAAAGGTACGCTCTATCTTATTCATGCTCTAAACGGTGCAGACATAACCGCTTTATCCGACCCACAGGACCAAACCGACATTGATGGTTTATACCTGTATATTCTTACTTCGGCATACAGCCTTTATAATCATGATGTAATCAAAAATGAAAAAGTCCGATACCTTGATGAACAAAAATTCATTCATACCCCCTTGTTATTCCAGCCCATCTGAATAAGGATATGTTGAATCTTGAAACTCTGCATTTATTTAAGTGTTATTCAGGGAGATTCGACTTTTCACACAACCTCGATCACTACGGTGAATGTCGAAGGGAAGACAAACTGAATAAAATGCAATTCCCGTCTGCTTTAGCTGACGGATTGAAAGCTTCTGCAAAACAAACCCCGAGCGAGGATTTCATGAAAAATTAGAAATCTGGTCGAGGGGTTCATGGCAGGATATTTAAGGCAACCGAAAAAAATGGTCTGATAACACCATGGATCAAACTGTAAACCGGCGTCTGCAAGAACCCTGCATACCCTGTTGTTTCATCCGCCGGCTCGTAACCCCTGGGACATTGTCATCCTGACACGCAAGCCGGTGCTTTTCCGGCTGGAGTGGAAGGATCTCCCTCTTGGGAATACTGAACACCGAATATCGGATATTGAATATTGAACGCCGCCCCAAAGGGTTCCCTACACCGAATGTCGAAGAGGAGCCTTGAGCAAAAAACTGCCTTCACTTATTCTGTTAATCTGTTTGTCCGTTCGTCTGTTCTTCTGTTATTCCTGTTTTGTGCATGTCATTGATGCTTTACTTTTTAAAATAAAAATATCAATGATTTATAAGAACTAATTTTCTAATTTGGGTCATGCGGCGTGCTTTCAGGGTATGTTTAT
>SKKO01000018.1 GCA_007123715.1 Balneolaceae bacterium
GTTTCTCTTATTTCCTGAAATCCAGGCTCGGGGTCAGTTTTAAGGAAGCTTTCTATCCGTCAGCTAAAGCAGACGGCAATTGTATCGTATTCCGTATGCCTCTCTTTCGACATTTCCCGTTCACTGTTCGATATCAAATAATCTTGCCATGAACCCCTCGATCAGGTTTCTTTTTTTCCCTGAAATCCGGACTCGGGGTCTGTTTTGCGGAAGCTTTCTATCCGTCAGCTAAAGCAGACGGCAATTGTATCGTATTCCGTATGCCTCCCTTTAGATATTAGGTGCTCGCCCGCTCCCCGCTTCAACGCTCAAGCCTCCCTATAGCCCAAATTAGAAAACAAGTTCTTATACATGATTGCTATTTCTATTTTAAAATGTATATCATCAATCACACACTCCACACCCAAGCTAACTTATTCAAATCTTCACCCTTTCAGGCGTCATTTTTACTTTATATATTATTACAGCATTATTTACTGCTTACTTTCTGTCTCAGAGTATTCTTTTTGATCGTTTCTCATTTACCGAATTTCATTTTTTCAACTATACGAACCACATTTCATGTTTTTAGAACAGAGTAAACCAAAAGATTATGACTGCGGCTACAATCTTGACCTGATGATTGCCGCCATTCCGCGAATCGATGATGTTGATGAACGCCTGAAGTATGCAAAACGGGTTGTGGGGCTTATTAAGCAAAGCCACCCGAACTGGGTTGATAAAAACGGCCAAAGTAAGCTGGCATGGGATTATTACTTTGAACTGGCTGACTATAACCCGGAAGATTATGGTATCAAAAATCCCTATTCCAGCGGGCAGCTGGATGACGCTGAATAAGGTATAATCATACGCCGACCTGCTCTCTTTTTTACCCGAAACAATCAATTATTCGCATAGCTTATTTGCATCTATAGCAATGGATTGCTTAACTTTCAATTATTATTGAAAGTTATGAAAGATCATCTCCGCAAGCAATACAATCGATGAACTACCATTCAGACGAACCGGATTTCCCAACGTTATTTGTAGAATCGCTCGATTCTCCGGCATTTACCGGTTTTTTAAAATCAGTAAATGAATCTCATAAGCCGCTGCTCTCAATCACCCTTCCCATTGCGGGAATTGACCCTCTTGCAGCACTGGAACTGAACCATCAGTATGAAGAGAAATTCTACTGGAATCATCCCCGCGACACCATCTCCATTTCAGCAGCCGGTAAAGTAATAGAATTGAAAGCAACCGGGAAGAACAGGTTCGCGGATATCACACTCCAAACCGAACAGATTAAATCGGAAATAGATGCATACACAGCTTACAAGCATGTAATGGCTGGACCACTATTCCTGGGCGGTTATTCTTTTAATGACCACAACATCGGCAAGGTCTGGAAAAAGTTCGGGGGAGCAAGATTTATTCTGCCGGAGTGGATGCTTGTTGAAATTGGAGGTTTACACCTTCTCACTCTCATTATTGAAAAAAATAACCGGGGTGCCGATGAGATTTATCAGGAGGTGATCTCCAGGATAACTGATTTCCTGAATCTGGCCGCAGAACTCCGGCATTCCGAAAAGCAGAAGCAGTTTCGTACCAATATCCTTTGTACTCTTCAGGAACCCGAAGATCGCATGGCCTGGATAAGTAAAGTGCAAAAAGCAAGAAAGCTAATCCAATCCGGCGAGTTTGAAAAAATTGTTTTGGCACGAAGTTTATCCCTTGAATCGAAATGTACACTGCTGAACACAGTATTGGCACACTACCTTAGGGAGTCCTATCCTGACTGCTATAACTTCTTAATTCAAAGGGATTCAGAATCTTCTTTTATAGGGGCCACGCCGGAACGGCTCGCATCGTTCAGGGATGGAAAGTTCAACACCGAAGGGCTTGCTGGAAGCATACCCAGAGGAAGGAGCGCAATGGAAGATGCATCACTGGCACTTACACTATTGAAAAGCAAGAAAGACCGCGAAGAGCATCATTATGTGGTTAAAGCCATCAGCGATGGCCTGTTGAAATTCAGCAAACGAGTGGATCATCCGTATCAGCCTTCTGTTAAAAAGCTTCAAAATGTTCAGCACCTTTTTACCCCGATTGAGGCCTCTATAAAAAAAGGAGTACAGATTCATGAACTGATTCAGGAACTTCACCCCACCCCTGCCGTCGGTGGTTTCCCAAAAGAAAAAGCCGTACCCCACATTCATGAAATAGAACAGATCGACCGCGGCTGGTATGCGGCACCTGTCGGTTGGTTTAACCTCAGCGGTTTCGGTGAGTTTGCAGTTGCTATACGAAGTGCATTATTGCACAAAAACCGGGCAGAGCTTTTTGCAGGCTGCGGCATTGTGGCCGATTCCGATCCCGAAAAAGAGTGGGATGAAACACTTCTCAAATTTGCCCCCATTCTTGATGCATTGAACCATCTTCACGAAGAGTATGTATAACCCGCTCAAATGGTCTGCTGAACTTATTTCTTCGTTTTTTACACAAGGTGTGGAATATGCGGTAATTTCCCCGGGGTCAAGGTCTACTCCATTAACATTAGCCGCTGCATTTCATCCGCATCTTAAAACAACCGTGGTGCTGGATGAGCGTTCTGCAGCATATTTGGCATTAGGAATAGGTAAAGCCACCGGGAAACCCGCATTGCTGATCTGCACATCCGGTACAGCAGTTGCCAACTATTATCCGGCGGTTATTGAGGCCGGCAATTCAGGAGTTCCGATGATTATTTTATCTGCAGACCGTCCCCCAAACTTCCGCGGTATCGGCAGTTCACAAACGATTGACCAGCTTAAAATTTTTGGAAACCACACGGTTTTTTTTCATGATGCAGGTGAACCAAAACCGGATAACAGAGATTACAAAAGGCTTATCTATGCTGCCAAACAGGCCGTTGATCGTTCAATTTCACACGGCGGAGCGTCGCACATTAACCTTCCGTTTCGAAAACCA
>SKKO01000251.1 GCA_007123715.1 Balneolaceae bacterium
AGCTCGATAGCCTTGTCAAGTTGTCCCGTATTGATAAGATTGATCGATAAATTATTTCGAATCACAGCACGCTGAGTGTCACCGGGTATATCTGTATAAATTTTATCTGCCAGCTCCATAGCTGCTTTTCTGTGTTCAGCAGCTGAAACGTGATCTCCATAATAGGCACGAATTCCGGCAAGGTTGTTGTGCATATTCATACTCCAGCTGGGCGCTTCTTCGAGTGTCAAATTTAAACTCAAAGCTTCCGTGAAGTAGAATTCCGCATTACCGTGTTCCTGTTTGGCTACAAGAGCCCGGCCCATACTATCCAGGTATCGGTAGAGAGCTTCGGGTTCCAGATCTCTCTTCTTCCGTGCCAGTGCCAGTGCAGCTCCTGCAAGATCAGCCGATTCCGCAAGGTGTCCCATTTCGCTCAATGTAAATGTAAGATCGCGTAATACAGCCGAGTGAAGTTTGCCCGGACTGAGCCCTTCTGAGGTCAAGTGAAATTCAGCCTCCCTGAGAATCTCAAGTGCTTTATCAATATTACCTGCTTTCTTGTCTGTTAATGCGATTGTGTGCATCGCTTTTGCCTGTATTTCAGGATCTCCGATCGTATTGGCCAGATCAAGGCCTTCTCTTAACAGGTTTTGCGCAGTATCATACTCTCCAATTCGCTGGTTCAGATTCCCCAACAAAACCAGCATTTCAGATCGCATAACCAGGTTTTCTTCGAAAGCGCTGCCTACACGCAGTGCACCGGCAGCCAGCAGATCGCGTGCAGTGGGTATTTCACCCCGGGCAATATCCGGGTCGTTGGAATTGAAAAGCTCAACTAAAAAGTCGGTGACCTGTTCTGCCTTCTTTGTTTGTGTTAAGGCACGGTCTCGCTCCTGAAGGGTAATATTCTGCTGATGAAGTAAAGCCGCAAAAAGGGCAGCAATAATTAAACACACAACAGTAGCGATGGAAACTCCAATTTGGTGTCTGCTTACAAATTTTTGTATCCGATAGATTCGTGTGGCGGGGCGGGCCGATATCGGGATACCTTTGCCATAGCGGCGGATATCTTCCATCAATTCCTGAACGGATCCGTACCGCTGTTCCGGTTCTTTCCTCAGTGCTTTTAGACAGATCACATCCAGATCGCCTCTTATTTTGTCAGAAAATATGGAAGCTTTCTCAGATGGCCGTTCAGGTACATTTTCACAAACCAGGCGTTCTGCTTCCATCAGGCTTTTATCTGACAAGTCGAAGGGGAGGGAGCCACTTAAAATTTCATAGAATAAAATTCCCAGGCTGTAGACATCGGTGCTTGTGGTAATGGGTTTCGACCGAAACTGCTCCGGGGCTGCATAAGCGGGTGTAAGCAAAGATAAACCTGTACGTGTGATGGCAGGATTGGAGGAGTCATCATTGAGCAGTTTGGCGATTCCGAAGTCGAGCAGTTTTGGCTGTCCGTTATCTTTAATAAGAATATTTCCGGGTTTCAGGTCCCGGTGCACAATCAGGTTTCTGTGGGCGTATGCCACGGCTTCACAGATCGTCAGAAAAAGGTCCAGGCGTTGCTCAAGGTTGAGGTTGTTTTCACTGCAGTAAAGGTTCATCGGCATCCCTTCAACCAGCTCCATCACCATATACGGCCAGCCTTCAGGGGTAATTCCACCATCAAATACCTTGGCAATGTTCGGATGATTGAGGTTTGCAAGGATTTGGCGCTCATCCCGAAGTCTTCTGAAACGGTCTTCACGATCCACTCCAAAAGGCTGCATAATTTTGACGGCAACATCCTGCTCAAACTCGCCATCGGTGCGTCGGGCTTTATAGACCACACTCATACCGCCGCGGCCCAGTTCTTTGGTGATTTTGTAGCGATCTATATAAAACTCGCGGTCTTTGAGACTGTCAGAAATTTCATGAATCATTTCAATCGAATGAAGAAATTCATCCACACCGGAATCAAGATAGTTAGGAACACTGTTTTCAGCCGCCAGTAGAGACAGGACTTCTCTTTTTATGAACGAATCAAAAACAGATTCTTCGATAAATTGTAGTCTTTCATCCGGACTCATCTCCAGGGTCTGATCCAGTATCTCTTCAATCTTTTGCCATGTTTTTACATCCATAATCAGACTCATGCATTTTGACTTTTCAATTCAAATCGATTTATAGAAATTTGACCATCCTAACACCGGAACAATCAGGGAATTAAAGTGCCAAATTACAACATCAGGTAAAAAAAGTTACAGTAAAATGGCAAATGCTTCTAATTCAGTTATATGCCCATATCTTTCTCAACCTGTTTTACATGATGTGTACTATCAGGTTCTCTAATCATAATGAAATCAGGCATAAGTCAGAAATACAATATTGCTGCCAATTCATTTCCGGGAGTGACACTCATTTACCTATTAGACGGTAAAAGAGGCCGGTTTAACCGCCCGATTTTTTCAATCATTCAAATTCAGCATCAAATGATATCAAGACTCATGTTGATTTTATTGCTATTTCTTACAGGTTGTGATCTTTTTAATAGCAAGTCAGATGATTTTGGGAATTGTGAACCGGGCCCTTACTTTACCTACCTTCCTGTAGACGAGGAGCAGATCAATTACTTCCTTGTGCTTGGCCAATTCAACCCACCGGGTGATGTATTTCCGCGTGGGCAAACCGGACTTCAGCTAAAGAGCCGGCAGTTAATCCCGATTTATGCAGTGGGAGATATCGAGATCAGATGATTTTGATCTGTTCGACAAGCGAGTATCCTTCGATTATGTTGAGATTGATCGCTACCCGATGGCGAGGTGGGCAATCTGTCCGCAGCCTTTGTTCATTGATCCGCTGCGAGATATTTTACTCGTAAAGACCGGGAGGAATGAAACCAGGCGTACTGCTGAGCCCCGTTGTGGAACGATGGAAATAGATATATCAGGAACGGCACAGGGAATGTGGGTGCTGGATGGCCAC
>SKKO01000019.1 GCA_007123715.1 Balneolaceae bacterium
AACCCGTAAAACTTACCGGTAGTGCCAAGGCACTTGGTTTTGCAGGTGTCGCATTCGAAGGACTCGTGTGGGGATCTGCAGGGTTTGGAGTAGGTGTAATGGGATATACACTTTCAGAAGGGAAAGTTGAGCTGAGCAGTAGTGATTGGGCCTGGGAATATGATTTTAGCCTTGGGGTTAAGATTGTTTCACAGGCGAAACTTGAATTTGCCCGTATCGCAAAATTAACCTACGATGGCCCGGAATACGATATTTTCAGGCTTCCAGTGGCCTATGCAGCATCTGGCAAAGTGATTGAAAAGAGAGAGGCAGATGGCAAAATTGAAGATGTAGGAGTAGAAGGTGTCTCAATACTTTTTGACGGCACAAGTGTTACATCTGGCAATTTGGCCGACAAATCAACAAATGAAAATGGAAACTGGTACCAGGATTTAATGCATGGCGAAGTCTTTGCGAGAGCTAAAAAAGATGGGTATACATTCAGCCCGGATTCTATTAGAATGGATAGAAAAGGAAGTAACTACAATTTTACAGCTCAACCAATCGACTTAACAGGTAGATGGAATGGCACAATGACGATTAGAAGCAGTGACATTGATTTTGATTTCTTAGCTGATATGTTTGAAGGATGTGATCCGGAATCAGTAGAGACAGATGATTTCATTGGTGTACCGATGGAAATTATTCTTTTATTGGAAAAGCAAGACGATGATCAAAATTATGAAGCAAAACTAATTATTGTAGATGATGATGATGATTACTTGAGGGCCAAGAAAAATGTTACTGATGAAATTATCGCCCAATACCCTGTATTTAAATCAGATTATTCTGATGACGACTACTTACATATGGTTGGTCAGTTTTCAAATGGTACTCTAACCCTGAGTGGAGATGATGAAGGTATCATTATAAAATTTATCGGAGAGTATAGTGTAGACGAAGATAAAACTCAAAAATTGGCCGGTGATTTTGTGGTAGATGCGGGGAATATTGGAAAAATGGAAGGTGACTGGGGCGTATCAAAACCGGA
Source organism: Balneolaceae bacterium (assembly GCA_007123715.1). Classification (GTDB taxonomy): domain Bacteria; phylum Bacteroidota; class Rhodothermia; order Balneolales; family Balneolaceae; genus Rhodohalobacter. The sequence goes on from SKKO01000019.1 coordinate 1,031, forward strand.
GTAGGAAAATATGTATCCAGACTTATTTGATTTATCATTTTGGGATTACGTTCTCAGTATCACCTCCTACCGTTTTTTTGGGGTACTTGGAGCAATTTTCTTCCTCTTTTACTATCTGAGAATCCTGCAACATTACGGCCTCAGTATTACAGCGAGGATCATATCAGCAGTAATAATAGCACTGTCGTTTTTGATCGGGTCGCGCCTTCTATATTCTATTCTTTCTATTGAACGGGTTCTGGATGACCCGGAGCTTTTGTATTCATTGAAATTGATTAATTTCAGCCTGTTTGGAGGCCTTGCGTTATCACTATTCACATGGTGGCTGGTTTCAAAAAGATATCAGCTGCCATTCCTTAAACTCACAGATAAATTTGTGGTGCCAGCTGCTATATCGTTGATATTATTCAGAACAGGTTGTTTTTTAAATGGCTGCTGTTTTGGTAAGAGTACAGATATACCTTGGGGAGTTACATTTCCTCGAGGCAGTATGCCGCATCTGGCTCAGATGACTTCAAACCCATTTAGCTTTTTTACATCAATCAAAGCGGTACACCCAACACAACTCTATGAAATCGGCGGCCTGTTGATTTCTTTACTGGCAGCATGGATGTTGTGGAAAAAAAATAAACTACCGGGCCTCATGGCGGCAGTATTTGTACTCTTTTACACAATAACTCGTTTAATCAATCACTTTCTAAGATACTACCCTGAGAGCGTTCAGCCGCTTCACATGTTGCAGGCTCCTTTCATGTACACCTTGATTATTGTAACCTTTTCGGTGTTCATGTACTTTCTTTGTAAGAAAACGTGAGAAACATGATCGGAGGCTTACGTGCAATATTAAAATGACATATTCGATCCTTAAAATATTTGATAGAAAAAGCTATTTCAGTATGTTACTTTAAGTGATCTTCATCAAAAGGTTCTTAATTTGAGGCTGTGATGAATAATCTATTCAAAGTTTACGGAAAACTTTTAGGTCATCCTGATTTATCCAGTGATCCATCATTTTTGATTCCCGGATCAGGGATAAATCACGTAAAGTGCCCATTTTATTGCACTTTTAACGGCTCTTCATTTACAAATAAAGTAAACTACAAAAATCAATTATTATGACCATGAAATATAGAATCTTCTATTTCTCATTACTATTGGTATTTGGCTATATGGGGTGTAATTCTCCAAGCGCACATTATGATATTCATGATGATATTGCAGGGAATAATCTATCAGGGAATTGGCAGGTTACTCTGGATATAACAAATATTTCAGAAAAGCCGGATTTTTCATTCTTTACGTTTGATCCAATTACAGGTTCTTGTGAGAATTATAAATTAAATCCTGAGTTTTTGAACCCTGATGAAATTGTGGAAATTCTGCATATGCTTAAAGGTAATCACATCGGAGTAACAATGGATCTTTATCTGCTTAATAATGAACACCATTATGATGCAGCTTTGAGTATTGCAGATTTTGAAACTGATATTCTTGAAAACCTGAATGAGCAGATGAAACGATACCTCTTTGAAATTTACAATCCAGCGGAAGCGGATGTCAAACTGTTATCAATGTCGGGGGTATTTGACGATAATGAGCTCAGGCTGTTATATGAAATGGATTCATTTCAGATGCTTTTCATTGGTGAGTTGATCAGCGAAGAAGGCCAGCTTAACACCCTGACCGGGGATTTTTCATGGAGTACTGAATTATTTACAATGGTGGGGAAATGGAAGGCTACTCAACGAAAATGAAAATCATGTGGTAGAACACATTTTCAGGCATTCATCAAGGGTTTTCGCAACGTTGACGATTTTTCTGAATTCAGGTTTGATAAATCCGGTTTCCACGGCATGATCAATCATGCTGATGAGGTGATTATAAAACCCGTTGGGGTTGAAAATCGTTACCGG
>SKKO01000013.1 GCA_007123715.1 Balneolaceae bacterium
CAAAAGGAAGCCACGTAGGCCGGAAAGCCCCAGAATAACAGAATAACAGAAGAACCGATTAACAGATTAACAGAGTAAGTGAAGTATACTTTTCGCTCAAGCCATGTAGGCCGGAGAGCTTCTCCGGCTGGGAAAGCCCATGAATAACAGAGGAACGGACGAACCGATTAACAGATTAACAGAGTAAGTGAGGGAAGCTTTTTGCTCAAGCCATGTAGACCGGAGAGCCCCTGAATAACAGAGGAACGGACGAACCGATTAACCGATTAACAGAGTAAGTGAAGGCAGGAAGGGTTTAGCCACAAAGGCGCGAAGGTGCACGAAGTTTTTGATGTCATCTTTAATATGGTGTTGCCCGCTTATTGGGGCAAAATTAGGGGCTAAACATTGCAGTGATATTATTTCGCCAATCTCTGCCGTCTCCATTCATAACACACCAGAGCGGCGCTTACAGATGCATTTAGTGATTCCACTTCATTTGTCATGGGAATGGAAAGCATAAAATCACAGTGCTCGCCCGTTTTTTTTCTGATTCCGCGTCCTTCATTCCCGATAACAAATGCCATAGGTACATCAAATGTGTGGTCCCAAAGCGGTTTGCCATCCATATCCAGTCCGGCTATCCAGAATTTGTTTTCTTTCAGAGTGAGAATAGCCTGGTTTAGGTTTACGGTGCGTACAATAGGAATTCTGCCGGCTGTTCCGGCGCTTGTTTTAAAAACGGCGGCACTCACCGGTGCCTGTCGGTGTTTGGAGACAATGACTGCACTGATATTCGCTGCTGCGGCTGTTCTGAGGATGGCACCAAAGTTATGCGGATCTTCAATTTCATCCAGTAGAAGAACCGCTGTATTGGCATCGGGTTCAATGGAATCGAGCCACTCTTCAAATTCCAGGTAGGAAGCCAGGCTGATGGCAGCAACAACACCCTGGTCATTTACACTGCCCACAAGCTCATGAAGTTTGGACCCCGGAACGTCTGTCACCGGAATACGGTTTTTTGATGCAAGTGTTAATATGGATGAAAATCCGCGGTGGAGAGCCCCTTTTTTCAGAAAAATCTTCTCAACCTGTTCTGGTTTCGTTTTTAAAAGCTCTTCAACGGGATTTCTCCCGAAAATAAATGTGTTTTCTTTTTCCAAATCGTAAAGAAATAATTTCAGTTTCCTCGTTCATTTGATAAATTAATTTAGATAAACAAGATTACCCAATATTATGTCCGGAAATCCCAAAAAAACAGGTTTGCCGTTTGAAAGTTTCGAAGTGAGGCCGGGTAAGAAATCGGCGAAGGGAGGAGGGGTCCGTTTCGTCTCACTTCTCACCAGCAGCCATACGCTGATTCCTTTGCTGTCAGGGGCCGTAATGGTGCTATGCGGTCTGACGATTGTTAGTATAACCATGCTCGGGCTGATCAATTCCTTGTGGATTTCTGGATTGATTAGCTTGCTGGGATGCATCTCTTGCATGTTGGGAGGGTTTTTAATTTATCATACAATTACCTCACAAGGATCATTTGACGGCCTTATAAACCAGGCAATTCGCAGGGTAATCAATTCACAAAATTAATTCATGCTTTTCTGTACGCACTGGTGATTTCGCTTCCATATTCTTAGTTTCATGAGAAACACCGGCGTTGGCTTTAATGCCGGTCGGGGCTGTCAGGTCCATGCTGACAGGTCTTAAATCTTAAATCTAAATTTGTTTTTGCAATGGATTTCAACAGGCTTAGGACTGGTACAGCTTCAGTTTGGGCGGGTGAAACGGAAATATTTCCTGAAGGCAGCCACACAGTACCCATTTTTAATACCGTAACGTTTGCATACAAAGACCTCGAAGAATGGCATGAAGCTGCCAAAGGAAAACAGAAAGGCCATATATATAGCCGCAACACCAACCCAACGGTAAGTGTACTTGAAGAAAAAATCCGGGTACTGGAAAAAGCGGAAACAGCAACATCCTTTTCATCGGGTATGGCGGCTATCAGTAATACGTTTTTTGCACTGCTTAAACCGGGAGACCGCGTGGTTTCCATTAAGGACTCTTACGGAGGTACAAGCAGGCTTTTTTTGGAATACCTTCCAAAATTCAACATCGAAGTTACACTTTGTGAAACAGGCAATCATGAAGAGATGGAGAGGGAAATCTCAAAAGGATGTGAACTTGTATATCTCGAATCCCCTACCAATCCCACTTTAAAAATCATTGACCTTACCAGGGTAGCGGCGGCATCAAAAAAAGTGGGCGCCATTACGGTGGTGGATAACACGTTTGCATCGCCGGTCAATCAAAATCCGTTATTACTTGGGGCTGATCTTGTTATTCATAGTGCCACAAAATATCTGGGTGGTCATTCTGATACCCTTTGCGGATTGGTTTGCGGAAATGAAGATCTGGTCAGCCGGGTTTTTCAATTCAGGGAGATTAACGGAGCCAGCCTGCATCCTGATACGGCATATCATGTTATCAGGGGGATGAAAACACTTGAGCTCCGAGTAGAGCGTCAGAATCATAATGCGTTTCAAATCGCCCGTTTTCTTGATTCTCATCCAAAAATTGACAAAGTATTCTATCCCGGGCTTGAAAATCACCCGGGCCATGACATTGCAAAAAAGCAGATGCGTGGCTTTGGAGGAATTCTGAGTTTTGAATTAAAGGGCGGTTATGATTCCGTTAAAACAGTACTCCACAACTTAAAGCTTGTTCACCTTGCAGCAAGCCTCGGTTCAGTCAGCACACTTGCAGGTACTCCCCGTACCACCAGCCATGTTGAACTAACCGAAGAACAGCGAAAAGAACTTGGTATATCTGAAAGCCTGGTCCGTTATTCTGTGGGGATTGAAAATACTGAAGATCTTATAAATGATTTAGACTGTGCAATGGAGCAGATTGATTAAGAGTCAGTTCATTATTTTGATCAATCAACAGAGGATATTCTATTGTATAAATTTGGTTATTTCATAAATTACATTTGATAATTTAAGGTATAATATTATTTATCTGATGTTTTCTAAGCTGAAGAAATGGTAGAAGTTTTTCTTAAAAAATTTACTTTATGGCTCGTTGCTTGCGGGCTGTTATTCATTTCCTGTGATCTGTCTGAGGAAGTGGAACAAGTATTTCCACCACCCGAAATCCCGGCAAGAGATATATTCGAGTTGGATTTTACCGGAATTACATCCGCTCCCACAGGTTATAAGGAACTCAACGAACCGGATTGGATATCGGGTACCATTTCAGCTACAGACTATGCCATCGTTATAGAAGATCCTTTCCGTTTGGCACTTGGATTCATTAACGATTTTCGCAGGGGAATGATGAGTCAGTTGAGTTCTATTTTCCAGTCAACATTTCATAATGTGAACAAACTTGAGCCAGAGGAAATTGACGGTGTATATATTTGGAATTATTCAGCAAATATATTCGACCCGAATATGGGATATCCGATGCAAAGGTCTGATCTGAAGCTGACGGCTGACAGAGAGGACAATGGACTTGTTACATGGAGGTTATTCAAAATCACAGAAACGGACCAGGTATTGATCGCTATAGGAGAAAGCATACCTCATTACTTAAAAGGAGAATGGATTTTCTTTTATCACGATGGCCTCAATTTACCTGCATTTCATTTTAATTGGGAGCGAAAGCGGGAAAAAACATCTCTCTTTCAATCAAAACTTCATTTTGTGAACGTAGCAACAACTTATCAAAAGGAGGGAGATTGGGTTATTCATACACAGGACCGACAGGAATCTTTGGAAAATTCTCTGTTCGCAGAAGTACGCTGGAATCACAGAACCGGTGAAGGATCGATCTTCGTGAGAATTGATTCGATCAATGAAGAAATCAAGCGCTGCTGGAATCAGCTCCGTGAATCTATCGATGAATGCCCGGATGAGTAATCAGTAATCATGCCATTCAGGAGCAAAACTATTATACACTCAGCAGAATTAAAAAAAGGAATTTCCGATCGTTTGATGACATTCTTCTTGTGTGATCATGAATCATAATTCATGATCATTTACACAGGCGTCCTGTATTGAGTCTTCAATATCTTTCAGGCTACTTCTGATGGCCAATTCTGTCATTGTTCATCTGACATATAGTGTTGTAGTCTTTCGAATTGTTTTTTCATCCACTGAAAGTGTAAGTTTGGAACGGGTTGAGCGAAAATTTTTGGTAATATGACTACGATTATAAAAATGGCAAAATATGCTTTACCCATAGGCAGGAAGTGTATTTTGTGGGATCCAAAGATTGTAATCGAATTATCATAGGAAGTGAAATTCATGAAACTATACGTGCATTTCAATACGTATTTGAACAGCTATCTTGATACGATTTTTAAATGATCGATAAAAATTTTACCATCGAAACCCTCCAAAAACTGGTAAGGATAAACTCGGTGAACCCTGCACTTGAAGAAGGCGGTAAAGGTGAATTTGAAACAGGAGTTTACATTCACGATCAGTTGCGAAGTATGGGAATTGATTCCGAAGTTAATGAAATTGCTCCTGGCAGGGTAAATGTAATTGGAATAATTGAAGCTGAAGGAACAGGAGGTTCATTGATGCTGAATGCACACATGGACACAGTGGGGGTTAAGGGAATGTCAGATCCTTACTCCGGCCGGGTTTCTGATGGAAAACTTTTCGGACGGGGTGCATACGACATGAAAGGCAGTATTGCCGCGATTCTCGGAGCAGCCAAAGCGATCCGGGATAAAAAAATAAAACTAAAGGGCGACCTTGTATTCGCATTTGTGGCGGATGAAGAGTATGAAAGCATTGGGACAAAAATGCTTGTTCAAAAAATTAAGACAGATTCAGCAATTGTAGCCGAACCAACCGGGCTCAAGATTTGTACAGCTCATCGTGGATTTGGTATATGGAAAATTACCACAAAGGGGAAAACAGCCCATGGCGGCAATCATCATCTTGGTTTGGATGCGAATATGCATATGGGATTGCTTTTATCTGAGTTGTACAAAATGGCCAATAAACTGCCCAAATCAAGAAAACACCCGCTTTGCGGTGAAGCATCCCTGCATGTACCACTTATTAGCGGCGGCCGAAGCCTATTTATTTATTCGAAAGAATGTACGATTCAATTGGAAAGGCGCACGCTGCCCGGTGAAACTGAAGATATGGTGCGGGCTGAGATTCAGGAAATCATTGACAATCTTCAAATGAAACATTCCGGATTTCGTGCCGGGATGGAGAGAGTTATCTGGCGAAGCCCATTTGAAATAGATCAGTCACGATCTATTGTAAAAGATGTATCAAAAGCTGTTTTAAAGATAACAGGGAATAAACCGAAAATGATTGGCCATACCTGGTGGGAAGATTCTGCAATTTTGGGGGAGGCAGGAATTGAAACCGTGATCCTCGGCCCAAAAGGAGGCGGTATTCATGAAGAGGTAGAATGGGTTGATTTACATTCTGTTATCCAACTGGCTGAGATTTTTTGCAAAATGGCAGCCAGATAGCAGCTTACCCCGGTATTACTCTAATCACTGAAATCTGGGGAGGTGCATTAAAACGAACTGGGGCAAGTGTAAAACCAAGGCCATTATTGATATTCAGCAGCATATCGTCCAGCATCCAGTTGCCGTTCACAAATCGGCTTTCGACTCGTGAGGCAGTAAAAGGATAAAAAAGGATCCGGATACGAATTTGTCCCCCATGTGTGTGCCCGGCCAAAAGCTGGTGGATTCCTGCCTGCCGGGATTGATCGATCAGGCGATCTGTAGCCTGATGGCTGGTTAGAAGCCTGAATTGCTCACCCTGTGAATGATCGAGAAGGGACTGAAGTGTCTCTTCATCTACCCGGCTGCTGTAAAGTTTGGTTACTCCCGTAATACGTATAATAAAGCCATTGTGATCAATCCAGATATTTTCGTTCTGAAGTACGGGCACACCATATCTTTCGAGCGTTTCAACGAGAAGATCAGTATCTGTCCAATAATCGTGATCTCCCAATACGGCAATAACTCCATGTGTTGCTTCAATATTTCCGAGTGCTCTTGCACCGGCTTCAATATGTTCGGTGCCAGATGTAATGAGGTCGCCGGCGAACAGAACGATATCCGGTGCAAAAGAATTTATCTTTTGTATATACCTGTTCATTTTAGAATCGTGTGTATATTCATCGGCATGAAGATCGGAAACATGTATAATGGTTAAAGGTTCAATCTGGCTGCCAGTTTCGGGAAGGGTGTAAACTATTTCCTCAATAATGATACGGTTCGTATCCCAAACCAGTTTAGCCGCTGTAAAAATGATGGTAAACAGGGTAATGGCTAAAAATCCCTTTGCGAAAATCAGGTTGATTGCCTCATCTTTTTTTGATGAAATTCGTTTTGTAACCGGTAAAACCAGGTCATGTATCAACAGCCAGTTGAGCAAAGTGCCCATACAAACCAATCCGTACCAAAAAAGGTAAATTATGAAATCGGGATATCCGGTCCTTGTAAATATTCCGCTCAACCAGAACTCAGTTAAGCCGGCAACAGGATAAGCAATGATACATCCTGCAAATAAAAAGTAAAGAGACTTGTAGAGCCATTGAGGTTTCATATCTGTAAGCTTGATACTTATCAGATACCGAAATCCAAACCAGATCAAAATTAGAAAAACAATAATGCTGCCATAAAGCACCATTCGTAACGACCAGGGCATAGGTATTCATTTAGTTATCAAACAGCCACAAGTAGAGAAAATAGCAAATCAGAAAGCCCAAATTCCAATATGATTCAGTAATCCCAAATGAAATTTGTTGCCTGCAGATTGGTTTACTTACTATGGTTTGCCGCCTAGTTCGTCATATCGTTTTCGTACTCTTTGTACATCTTCCCATACAGGACGCTTCCATTGCGGGTTTCTCAAAAGAGCGGCCGGATGATAGGTAACGGTTAGTTCTGCTCCCCTGAAAGGATAGAATACGCCCCGCAGATTTCCCAGGGAATCATCTTTATTTAAAAGTGTGGTGCCGGATATTTTTCCCAGACAAAGAATAATCTTAGGCCGGATCAGGTCAATTTGCCTGAGTAAATAAGGGAGGCTGCGTTGTCGTTCATCGGGATTTGGATTTCGGTTGCCCGGCGGGCGGTGTTTTAGAATGTTGGCAATGTAAACATCTTCACGTTTAAAATTTATTGCCTCCAGGATTTTATTCAGAAGCTGTCCGGCAGCACCCACAAAGGGTTCTCCCTGAATGTCTTCCTGCTCACCGGGAGCTTCTCCAATCAACATGAGATCAGCATTGGGATTTCCCACACCGAAAACGAGACGGGTGCCATTGAGATCAGTTCGAAGTTCATTGGCCTGCCCGCAAAAAAGTTTCAGTTCTTCGAGTGATTTACATGCATCAAGCTTTTCCAGAAGCGATAGAGGTTTACCTTCACTATGAAGTGTAAGCCATTCACTTGCTGAGCTATTCGCAGAAATGGATGTGTCAGGCTTATTAACAGTGTCAGTATTTAGTGCCTGTTCCGGCTCTACAGAACTATCCGGAAGTGAAAACGGGCCATATATTTCCCGTTCTGACTCTAAAAATTGTATGATTTCGTTAAACAGTTTTATTTCCGGGTTATTCATGTATCGAAGATAAAATAATCGGTGTTAAAGTTCCTTATTTGATTAGGAATGCATGACTTTTACTCTTCCGGTACCCGTGTTTCGGATTACAATTGTTCTAATTACTCAGACTGATTTTCTTGTTCCAGCTCTTCCGCAGTTTTGAAGATGGCATGATCCGCATTGCCACCAGAGATAATATATGCGACCATATCCCGAAGTTCATCTTCATTGAGTGGGTTGATGAGTCCCGGAGGCATTTGCGAAACCCCGACAGGCTCTATATTTTGCACATCATTTCGCTGGACTATAACAGGAGGTGCATCCGGATTGCTGGAATAAATTTCCAAAATATCACCACGCTCCAGTGCCAGGCCGGTTACCTGTTCACCATTTCGGAGTGTGACACGAGAACTGCTATACTGATCAGAAACAAGAATATTCGGATCAATAATTTTCTCCATTAATCCCCTGGTAGAAAATCTTCGGCTTACATTGCTGAGGTCTGGTCCGATATCACCTCCGTAAATGTCAAAACGGTGGCAACTGCCGCAAGCTGTCACAAAAAAGGCGTTTCTCCCACGTTCAAAATTTCTGCCGCTTCCCTCACCTAATTGGCCGGATAGCACTGCCATTGATTCATTCAGTGTCCAGTTACGGCCAGGGCCATCGGGAGAAGTAAGATTAAAATCCAGCTGCCTTCTCAGACGAACTCCGGTAATATCGGCTACGGCTTCCCGTTCTTGTTCCGTTGAATTACGGAGCGCTTCAGAACGAAGATCGTCAAGGAATCCGGCATAACTCATGCCCCCGAATCTTTCAGCAGCCTCATTGATAAATGTGAAATATTCACGGCGCTGTTCTATGGACCATCCATCACGCAGGTTTCGCAGCATAAAGGCATAGCCGAGTTCAAGAATGGGGGGCGGACTTTCAATCATCTGTTGAATAACTCCTCCGTATTCTTCGTTCCGTTCCAGCAGCTGAATACTCCAGTTGGGCCTTTGATCCGGTTTTTCATTTTTCATAAGACCAAGGGTTTTTTCAATCACACGTTCATCTCTGAGGTAAACCAAAAGGCTGATAAGTTCGGTATTTACCCGGTCATCAGGATGGGGTAGTAATTGATTCAGAGCATTGGCAATTTCAGTGTGTTCGGTTTTATCAGGCTCTCCCAGCCTGATAATTACCAAAGATAAAGCCCGCAGCTTGCCAAGTAGCTGATCAGAAGAAAGTTCAACCGGATTGATTTCGAGTAGAGAACGTATAGCCGCGGAACGATAGTCCGGCGAACCGTTTCGGGCAAGTGCCACAAGTGCAGCGATCCTGGCCTGTGCATTTTCTTCCGTAAGTGCACGCTCAGCCCAGTAGCCGGCAGGCTGGGATTCAACTGCAACGCGGGCGGCATGGCGAATGAACCTGTCGCTGCTGCTGAGATAAGGCCAGGCCGTTTCAAGTGCATCAGGATGAACCGATCCGTGAAATGCTTCCAGTTCGTGGCGAAGCTGACGTGCTTCACGCGCTTCAGGGATATCGAATGGCCCGGCGGGAGCTGTGGATTCGGTTCCCCTGTAAACAACGCGGTAGAGCTGTGAATCCTGATTGCGCCCCCCGGTTATGAAATAAAGGTGGCCATCTTTTCCGATCGTACCACTTGTAACAGGGAGCGGACTGCCGGATACGAATTCCTCGGTTTCAGCTTTATAAGTAGGTCCGTTCGGAGTGAGATGAACAGCATAGATGGTGCCGAATGTCCAGTCGAAAGCGTACATGGCACGCTGATATTTTGCGGGAAATGCGGCTCCTGTTCCGAATTCAAGACCTGTAGGAGAGCCTGGTCCGATATCGAGCATCGGGGGAAGGCTGTCTTCGTAATATTCGGGCCATTTGCCGCTTCCGCTGCGCCATCCGTAATCACTCCCGCTCACAACATGTACAAGGCGGGTGGGGCGATACCAGGGCATTCCCATATCCCATTCCATATCAGAATCATAGGTAAAAAGTTCACCGTGCTCATTTATAGCGGCATCAAATTGATTTCTGAAACCAATACTGATCATCTCCCATTCAGTAGCATCGGGATTAATCCGTGCGATATATCCACCCGGCGCAAGTACACCGCGTGCATGACCCCGGGCATCCCATTCCCTTGGGAGCAACAAATCTTCATCCCAGTTGGAAATCCGGCTTTTTGTGAGGTATGATGGGGGCGGCGTGTGATTTCCGGCTACATAAAAAAGTCCGTCACCATCCGGTGTTTTCAGAATGGTGTGATTGCCATGTTCACCACCATAGACCGGGCCGCCAAGAAATTCGAGTAGATTAAGCCGGCCATCACTATTTTCATCCCTTAAACGAAACAGGCCTGAACCGTTCACGTTCGCATACAGATGATCAAAGGCCCATGCAGAACCATATGAACCGGACAGAGGCATCACCATTTTTTCCACGTCGATTAAAGGATGATCCAAATCTCCGCCTATGGTTATTTTATAGAGACCGTGATTTTGCTGATCGGATGCATACATGGATCCGTCAGGTCCCACAGTAAGTGAAACCCATGATCCTTGCCTGTTGCGGGGTACATCGTAAATGAGCTGAACTTCAAAACCTTCTTTTATATTTGTGATGTTTGAGTCATTCCTGTTTTGAGAAGACTGACTTGTACCCTCATTGTGATACTCAGGGCCATCGGCCGGAATAAGAAAAGGGGTGAAGCTGAATGTGGCGGCTATGGCAAACAACCATCCCGGTAAAAAATATTTGATCATATTTCTGTTACAAAATTGTTGTCAGTTAATAAACTTTTGAATTTGATATAAGCCTTCCATAGCCTGATAGAATGTTGCTGAATGAGGGACTTCATCAACCCCCCGATTTTAAGAAAAAGAAAGGACGGATAAAAACCATAGTTTATAAATTGCAACATAAGCCGGAGAACTTCTCGGGCCCTGGAGTAAGGCAATTACCCGGGTAGGAGAGCAGCCCCTGTTTTGTGCAATGCATGAACCAAATCTGAAAGTCCTAATCGATAAGTTATTGATATTATACTACGATTATTAAACGATCACATCGCGCACAAAACAGGAATAGACACTCAATGAAAATGGAATGAAAAAAACTTGAGGTCAGGCTGATCGGTTTTCTGTTTTAATTGATCCTGGATGAGTCCAACATGTTTGCAGTATCTTTTTAAAAGCTTTCAGATTCCGGAGTAAACGGGTACCTTTCAGAAAATTTGATATCCGATTGCAGATATTCGAAGTATCCAGGATCGAAAATTGCATATTATCCACGAGCATCCGAAAAACATAGGATTCGATGGTTCAACCTACATTGAGCAAAAGGCGAAAAAACCTCCAACGACTATCGCTTGATCTGAGTTCAGTCAATAAACATTAACTGACCCCTGTTTTGCCGGATTCGTATTTGCAATGTACGCCTTAGAAGCTCACCGGCGTACTATTGGACTAATTGTTCTTC
>SKKO01000048.1 GCA_007123715.1 Balneolaceae bacterium
CCCATTCCCTGTGCCGATACCGGCAGGTCGCCGATAAACCAGTTGGCCACATCGATGTTGTGAATATGCTGTTCCAGGATATGATCGCCGCAGAGCCAGTTAAAGTAGTACCAGTTTCGCATTTGATATTCCATTTCAGTCTGTTCAGGCTGACGCTCACGCACCCAAACCCCGCCACCGTTCCAGTACACCTGGCCGGCAATGATATCTCCAATATCTCCATTGTGAACCCGTTTAACAATTTCTCTGTAATTGGTCTGATAATGGCGCTGCAAGCCAACCACTACATTGAGATTTTTTTCTTTGGCTTTTCTTCCGGCTTCCAGAACCCGGCGTACACCCGGAACATCAGTCGCGAGTGGTTTTTCGATAAACACATGTTTACCTTTTTCGATGGCATATTCAAAATGCTTGGGATTAAAACCTGGAGTACTGGTCAAAAGCACCACATCAGACAGGTCGATGACGTGTTTATAGGCATCAAATCCGGTAAATTTATGTTCTTCAGGCACATCCAGCCGTCCGGATTCTCCCCACCGGTTCGTCAGGTTTTCGTAGCAGCTGTCCAGCCTGTCGCGGAAAGCATCGCCGAGGGCAACAACTTTTACTCCCGGATCTGCTTCGAGTGCCTGGCTCGCTGCGCCGGTACCGCGTCCGCCGCATCCAACCACACCTACTCTCAGGGTTTCACTACCCGCGGCAAAAGCGGCAGCTCCCACAGGCAGCGAACCGAGCAACAGGCCGCCTCCGGCTGTGAATGCTGTATTTTTTACAAATTGTCTTCTTGTTATGGTATTTTGATGTTTCATGATAGGTTGGTTAAGGTATGTGTTTATAATATGGCTCTTTAACTACTGCCTAAAGAAAGTAATATAAAAATCTTTATTGGGGTAACATACTCAATTGAATATTTAATTAGGATTGACGGGAGATCTTAAAGAGTAAAAAGTGTTAAAAGTTTGAAAAAGGGGAATGGGGTCTCAACCTGAATCATCGGTAGTGCCCATGTTTCAGCACGCGTTTTACTGAGCGAACCACTGCTACAGCTAGACCTCTCTAAATAAATTTTATTTCATACACTTTTATTGACGACAATAATTGTATTACATATATTAGATCGATAATAAAATTGTAAAATTAATGGAAACTGTAACACTATCTTCAAAATATCAGGTTGTCATACCCTCTCAAATCAGGAAGACTCTCGGTTTAAAACCCGGCCAAAAAATGCAGGTATTTCCTTACCAAAACAGAATTGAATTTATACCAGTTATGAGAATAGGAGACAGCAGAGGAATATTTAAAGGGATAAACACTACATTTGAGAGGGAAAAGGATCGAATATGAATGTTGTAGATTCATCCGCATGGCTTGCCTGGTTTGCAGAGCAAGAAAATGCCGGAAATTTCAAAAGTGCGATTACTACCACCGAAGAATTACTAGTTCCAGTAATATGTTTGTATGAAGTATTCAAGGTTTTATTGCGTGAAACATCAGAAACCGACGCTCTTTTGGGCGTTTCAATTATGCAGCAGGGCAAAGTTATAGACATTGATCCGGAGATTGCATTAAACGCCGCTAAATTTAGCACTGAATTCAAAATCCCTATGGCTGATTCGATGATTTATGCAATATCTCAAAAACATACAGCTATTTTATGGACTCAGGATATAGACTTTAAGGGCTTACCCGGTGTTAACTATTTTGAAAAAAGTTAGCCAATTAAAAAAAATAAATACAAAGTCGATAATTCGACCTACGATAAATTTTCCCTTTTTTCTCTTGACCTATAATGAAATTCTGAATGCAACCTTCAGACATTTACAACCGCTGCCTGATTGTTAGCAACAATTGCTCCACCTGACGGTTATTTGGAAAGATGCGATTCAACTGTTCCGCCTGTTCCAGGGCTTTGTTGTATTGCTCCTGCTGCATGTATAATGTGATCAGGCCATATCTGAAATCCCCATTCCCGGGCTCCAGCCCGATCGCGGTTGTATAGGCTTTTTCAGCCTGTTCCCGTTCACCGACCGTCTGATGGGCAATCGCAAGATTATAGAAAAGCCGCCCATGATCAGGCATCAGCTCTGCTGCATCCCGGAACCACCCGATCGCTTCAGGCATCCGGTTCATCTCTGCCATCAGCAGGCCCAGAGAATAGAATGCATCTCCGAAATCCGGGTCCTGTTCAGTCACGGTTTTGAGATTAAATTCCGCTTCTTCATTCAAACCCAGACGGTTCAGTACATAGGCCAGGTTTATCCGTGCCGGTGTAAAGTACGGATCCCGACCTACAGCATTCCGGTATGCTTCCAAGGCCCCTTGCAGGTCGCCCTGCTGATCGTACATCTGTCCGCGGCTCATCTGTGCCTGTGGGAAATAGGCATTTACATCCAGGTAGGTTACGTACTCCTGCAGTGCATGGGTGAAGTGGTCGCGAAGGCCCTGTTCAATCTCATGGGGTGAAAACCCGGCCAGATACCGGGATGCTGCTATCCTGTTGGCACGGAATTCATCGTCCAGGGCTTTTTGTGACAGCCGGTGCCGTACTTCATCCGGCAGGTTTTCCAAAGCCCGTATCGCACTGTTTCTGATCAAACCGGATTCCGATTGCATGGCCAGTTCCAGGATCTCTGCGGTATCACTGTTGGGAAACCGCCCCGTATACCATACTGCTATTGCACGGATCATCTCGGGCTGCATCTCATCTGCTGCAAGTTCCCTCAGCCCGGTTACATCCGACCGCTGTTCTGCATCTGCCTTCAATAGTACATCGGTATAATGATCGCCGGAGGGCTCTCCGTACCACTGCTCAATGGCAGCGGCAGCCCATTCCGGGGTTTCATCCGTATGGCAACTATTACACGCATTCGGCGTACCAAATTCCACTGATTGATGCGGCCTCGGTACCCTGAAACTGTGATCCCTGCGGAAATC
>SKKO01000090.1 GCA_007123715.1 Balneolaceae bacterium
ATGAGTATCTGAAACTTGGCGATGAATGTGATCCGGTAAACCCGAGACATCTTTTCACATTCAAGCCTGCCGGGCAAACCGTAACACTTGATGAAGTTGAGGACAGAAGGGAAATTACAAAACGTTTCGGCTCAGGTGCCATGAGTTTTGGAGCGATCAGCGCCGAATCCCAGCGCGATATTTTTCTCGAAATGAAAGAAATCGGCGGAAGGTCGAACAGTGGTGAAGGTGGTGAAAATCCATACTACTACACTCTTGGTATTTCCGCATCTATAAAACAGGTAGCCAGTGGACGTTTTGGAGTAACTGCCGAATATCTTGTTGCGGGCGATGAAATCCAGATAAAAATTGCACAAGGTGCAAAACCTGGTGAAGGCGGCCAGCTGATGGGTATTAAAGTGAATGAAGATATCGCCTTTGCCCGTAACAGTGAACCTGGATTTGATCTGATCTCACCCCCACCGCTTCATGATATCTACAGTATTGAAGACTTGAAGCAACTCATTTATGAATTAAAACAGATCAGGCCGGATGCCCGGGTTAATGTAAAACTTGTTTCCGGTGAAAATATTGGAACTATTGCGGTAGGTGTCGCAAAGGCAGGTGCTGATGTGATCCATATTTCAGGAGGTGATGGAGGTACCGGTGCAGCCACATTAACATCTATGAAGCATGCAGGCCTGCCATGGGAAATTGGCCTTCTTGAGGTGCACCGAACACTATGTGAACACGGTTTGCGTGAATTCATTGAACTCCGAACCGATGGCGGACTCCATACCGGTGCCGATATCATCAGTGCTGCGCTTCTTGGAGCCGAGGGGTTTGATTTTGGTAAACTGTTACTGATTGCCGAAGGCTGTGTGATGGCTCGGATTTGCGAGAAAAATACCTGTCCTACAGGTATTGCAACTCACGATCCTAAATTTAAAGCCAAATATAAAGGAGAAAAAGAACACGTAATCAAAATGATGGATTTCCTGGCCGAAGATGTTCGCCGAAATCTTGCCAAAATTGGTGCATCATCCATTGAGGAGATCATTGGACGAATTGATTTACTGACGCTGAAAGAAAAACACCAGGAGCTTGTAGACAGCAGGCACATCGACCTGAGTTACTTCACGGGAGAACCGCTTCATAGTTACAACAAGCAGCCAAATCCATTTAACGAAGGAACCAGTGAGTTTAATAAACAATACCTCGAGCTTTGCCGCAAGGCTGTTGACAAAGAGGGTAAGTTTTCTCATAAAATCAGAATTTATACCCGAGACCGTGCCGCACTCGCCACCCTTAGCGGGCTAATTGCCCGTAAAATTTCCGATAAACGAATGGCCGAAATCAGGGAAAAAGGCTTGGCTGAATCCGATCACAACTTCAAAGGAAAATTAGAATTCGAATTTGAGGGAAGTGCAGGTCAGGGATTTTGCGTGTTCCTGACAGAGGGCCTCAACGTAAAACTCTGGGGTGAGGCCAATGACTCTGTGTGCAAAACCATGTCTGGCGGCTTCGTGGTAATCAATCCACCAAAAGACTCCACATTCGATCCTACAGATAATGCCATTATTGGAAATTGTGCCTTGTATGGGGCTACAGGAGGCCGCCTTTACGTTCACGGGCTTGCCGGAGACCGGTTTGCAGTACGGAATAGCGGTGCTATCGCGGTTGTGGAAGGAACAGGGCTGCATCCGTGTGAATATATGACCAATGGTATTGTTGTAATTCTTGGGCCGGTTTCGAGTAACGTAGGTGCAGGTATGACAGGCGGGATGCTCTTTCTGAGAAAAGACCAGGTTCATCAGATTAATAATGATTATGTAACCCCACTTGATCTGGATGCACCATCAGCGAAGGAGCTAAAGCGTTTGGTCATTGATTATCACAAACATACCGGCAGCACTTCTGCTGAAGCTTACCTTGCTGACTGGGAAGAGGAAAAAAACAACTTCGTGAAACTGATGCCAAACGGTGTACTCGCAAAACAACGCGAAATTGACAATTTAAAAAAAGCAGTAAAACGTATAGAGAAGTAAAAAAGGCTGATTTAAACCATAGTAATCCGGCATATGATCTGGAAGTCCCAACTTTATCTACAGGCCTGGAACTGATAAGAAAATCTTTTACAGACCGAATTTTCCATAGGTGGCTCAAGGCAACATGAGAATATTCGATTTAATCAATCCCCGGAAATTATAAAACTGAATCCCCGGCTGAACGAGGATTCAGTTTTTTTTATACTTCTTTTGTTCTCTCACTTATCGGTAAGAGCGGCTACTCCTGGCAGTTCTTTGCCTTCCAGATATTCAAGGCTGGCGCCGCCGCCGGTTGATACGTGCGAAACCTTATCCTCAAGCCCTGCCTTTTTGATTGCTGAAGCTGAATCACCGCCGCCAATGATGGTCGTTGCACCACCTTCAGTTGCAGTGGCAAGTGCTTTGGCCACTTCGAACGTACCATCCGCATAATTGCTCATTTCGAATACACCCATCGGGCCATTCCAAACTACGGTTTTGGCCTGTTTAATGAGATTGCCGAATGCTATGGCAGACTGCGGACCAATATCGAGGGCCATCCAGCCGTCTTCGATTTCATCTTCTCCCACTACTTTGCTCTCTGCATCATTGCTGAATTCTTTAGCTACAGCATTATCAATCGGGAGCATAAAGTTTACGCCGGCTTTTTCAGCTTTTTCAAGCAGTTCTTTAGCAAGTTCAACCTTATCCTCTTCAATCAGGGAGTTTCCGATTGGCAGGCCTTTGGCTTTGTAAAAGGTGTAAGTCATCCCGCCGCCAATTACGATACTGTCAACTTTATCGATCAGGTTTTCAATGACCCCGATTTTATCGGAAACTTTTGCGCCTCCCAAAATGGCCACAAACGGACGTTCCGGATTATTGACACTCTCCTCCAGATAGCGTATCTCTTTTTCAAGAAGAAA
>SKKO01000279.1 GCA_007123715.1 Balneolaceae bacterium
ACAGAGGACCGAAGACAGAGGACCGAAGACAGAGGACCGAAGACAGAGGACCGAAGACAGAGGACCGAAGACAGAGGACCGAAGACAGAGGACCGAAGACAGAGGACCGAAGTACCCATTAGAATTGTTTTGACTATGTCATGCATATTGTTGCAGGAGATGGGTTTGTATTTTCACCATGACGCGAAGGCGCACACTCATTTCATCGTTCAAATGACACTAGGGCAAAATTTGTGACAGATCCATCTAAACAAACAGATTTACTGCCTTATCCATTTTAATAAGTCTTTATAACCAGCTGTACTACCGTAACTAAGTATCCCTACCTTATAAATTTTAGAACTCAGCCACATTGTACCGGTAAATGTGAGGAGCATTAATATCACGGAGAGGCTGATTTGCCAGAATGGAACATCTGTAATAGCGATTCTTGTGACCATTAATATCGGAGAAAAGAAGGGAATCATGGAGCTTACGATTGACAGGATGCTATCCGGGCTTCTCCAGGTGTGAAACATGATGAAATAGGCAATCATGATAGGAATGGTGATTGGCATCATCAGTTGTTGTGTGTCCGTATCTGAATCAGCGGCAGATCCAATTGCTGCAAAAAGGGAACTATAAAGAAGGTAACCGAGAATAAAAAAGAGTATAAAGTAGATGATCAGGGATGTATCGAGTGACGGAAGGTTGAAAATGGCAGGTAGTTGAGCCTCAGTGGCAGCCATATCACCGGCCATTTGTGAGGGATCCATAAATGTCATTGCCAGGGGGCCTGCGATACTCGACAGGCCAAAAAATGCAAGTATCCAAATGCCAAACTGGGTAATAGCTAAAGCACCCACTCCGGCCATTTTACCGGTTAGGAGTTCAATCGGTTTAACAGAAGAAGCTATGACCTCTATAATACGGTTTGTTTTCTCTTCAATCACACCACGGGTAATGTAACCGCCATAACTGAAAATGGCTACAAAAATGATGATTCCAAGTATCATACCTACAAATGAGAGAAAGATCGTATCATCATCCTGCTCTTCGCCTTCTCTTGTGAGCCGACGGGTTTCCAATGATATTCGGGCTTCGTAAATTTGTTGTATTTCTTCAGAAACTTCAGCCCGCCGAAGTTTTTCCTGTCGAATAACCTGCCTGAAATCTGACTCGACTGACAGGATAAATTCCATGCCACCGCTTCCGCTATAGATCAATTCGGGGTTTCTGCCGTCAGTAATATGTTCTTCAGTAATAACAACAAAGCCGGTTACCAGTTCCCGTTGCACCATGGCACGCAGAGAGTCTACGTCAAGGTGGGAGTAATCGAGATATCTCCGCTCATTTAGTGTTCGGAGTGATTCCGCTACATGATGCGTTTCATCTTTGATGGCTACTTCAAATACCACATCACTTTCCCATACTGTGATGAAAACCATGATACCAATGAAAGCTGCAAAACCAACCGGTACCAGAATGGTTGCCCAAATGAAACCCTTGCTTCGTACGCGGGTTATATATTCACGTTTCAATACCAGAAATATTTGCCGCCAACTCATTTCAGTAATTCTTTTTGTTTGATATTATCTTCTCCTACAGTAGAGATAAAGATTTCATTCAGAGAGGGTTCTACCAGTTGAAATTTATGTATTTCAGCTTTTTCCATAGCTTTACGGAGAATTTGCTGGTGGTTCAGCCCGTTTAAGATCCTGATTTCTGCGAAATTGGTTGACCGGTTGTTAATACGCACATCCGTCAGCTCGTCAAGAAAGCCGGGATCACCTTCAAATTCAATAAGTACTGTATTTTTGCCAAAATCTTTTTTCAGCTTTCTCAGGTTTCCCGTAAGCACCACTTTGCCATTATTGAAAAGGCAAATATCATCACACATCTGTTCTACCTGCTCCATCCGGTGAGTAGAGAAGAGAATGGTTTTTTCCAGTTCTCTCAATTCGATGATAATTTCTTTGAGAAGCTCACTGTTGATCGGATCAAGACCGCTAAAAGGTTCATCAAAGATGTAGATATCCGGATCGTGCACAATTGTGGCTATAAACTGAATTTTTTGGCTCATACCTTTCGATAATTCACCCACAACTTTAGAATGCCAATCATAGGCACTAAACCTCTTCAGCCAATAACGGATTTTTTCACGGGCATCAGCTGCAGTCAACCCTTTGAGCTGCGCCAGGTAGAGAAGCTGTTCTCCAACTTTCATTTTTTTATACAACCCCCGCTCTTCCGGCATATAGCCTATCCACTTTTGGGTTTTCGGGCCGACTTTCTCTCCGTTTATGAGGATTTCACCTTCATCAGGCGGCATGATGTAGTTGATCATACGGATCGTTGTTGTTTTGCCGGCCCCATTAGGGCCCAGTAAACCAAATATTTTACCTTTTTCAACGTCGAATGAAACACGATCAACAGCGAGGGTTTTTCCAAAATTTTTTGATAAATGAATGACCTGAATCGGGTTTGCCATAAAAAAATATAACGTTGATCGCTTAATGTAGAAAAACAGCACTAAGTGTATGAAAAAAAATGAACTTAAAAAAATTAAATGATAATTTTAGTTGTACTGCGTAATGTCTTGGCCATTTAAAAAACCTGGATACCATTGGGTGGGTATAGCTCACCTTAATTAGAAGAGTACTTCTGAAAATTGCCGTAGTAAACATTAAATATTTACACAACCACATTTCCGAGATTTAAGCAGAAAACTTGTAATAATTTGCAGATATTATAACAGAACAACAGAATATAGTTAGAACAGAAAAGAGTATCATCAATCAGAAAAGAGCATTGCAGATTGTATAATCTTTTTCTTTCTTATGTCAACTATTACGAAGGAATATTTCCTTCAGAACAGAATAATATGAACCAGATTAAATGAATATCATTCATATTTCGGCGGAATGTTACCCGGTAGCTAAAGCGGGAGGCCTTGGCGATGTTGCCGGTGCACTACCAAAATACCTGAATAAGGCCGGACAAAACGCATCGGTTATTTTACCCCACTACCATAATAAATGGCTGCAAAAAGCAGAAACGGAACTGATATTTGAAGGGAGAGCGCCTTACGGGCATTCTTCATTTGCATTTAGGGTAAGCCGGCTGAAGAAGCCCAGCCTCGGGTTTGAGTTAATACTAATTGATATTCCCGGACGGTTTGACAGGCCCGGAATTTATCTTGATCCATGGTCAGGTTATCCCTACTGGGACGAAAAAGAGCGTTTTTTTAGTTTCCAGATTGCTGCACTGGAATGGATTCAGCAACAGGAAACAAAACCGGATATCATTCACTGCCATGATCATCATACTGCACTGATTCCTTTCATGGTGACTCAAAGCTATCACTTTACTTCCCTTAAACCCATACCCACTGTTCTTACGATACACAATGGTGAATACCAGGGAAGGTATGATATGGGCAGTGCAGGGCTTTTACCTGATTTTGACCCTTTCTATACCGGTCTCCTGGACTGGAACGGAAGTCTCAATGCACTGGCCTCAGGAATTAAAACGGCTTGGAGGGTAAGTACGGTATCCAAAGGGTATTTAAAAGAACTGCAGGAATATTGCCATGGGCTGGAAATTCTGCTTCGAAAAGAAGCAGGAAAATCCACCGGCATCCTGAATGGAATAGACAACGAAATCTGGAATCCGGAAACGGATGAATTTCTTGAAGTGAATTATTCCATCAATAATCTTAAAATGGGGAAAGCAAAAAATAAAGCCTTCTTGTGTGAAAAATTTGGCCTGAGTGAGCAAAGGCCGCTTTTCTCTTTTATTGGCAGACTTGTGAGGGAAAAAGGGGCAGATATGATTCCCGACTTAATCAGGGAATGTAAATATAGGAAAATTGAAGCCTCCTTTTTCGTGCTCGGTACAGGAGAACCCTATCTGCATTCGATCTTTGAAGGCCTGCAGGGTGAACATACAGGGTACTTTGATTCGCGCTTAGAGTATAATGAGCAACTCGCTCACAGAATATATGCGGGGAGTGATTTTCTTCTTATGCCTTCGAGGGTGGAACCCTGCGGGCTTAATCAGCTATATTCAATGAGATATGGCACGATTCCCCTGGTGAGAAAAACAGGTGGGCTTGCGGATACGGTAATAGATGTATCCGAAGAAAATGGTTATGGTCTTGTGTTTAATGACTTTAATCTCCATGAAGCTTTATCTGCTGTTGAAAGAGGTGTGGAATTGTTCAACAAAAAACGTTTATTTGACAGTATCCGCAAGCGAGTAATGATGCTTGATTTTTCCTGGGAAATTGCTGCAAATAACTACATCGACATGTATCAATTAATGAAAAAATAAGACATTAACTATGGAAGATTCAACAATTGCGATTATACTTGGGGGCGGAAGGGGCACCCGCTTAGATCCACTTACAAGACACAGAAGTAAACCGGCTGTACCCATTGCCGGCAAATACAGGCTGGTTGACATACCCATTTCCAACTGTCTGAATTCACGAATCAGAAAGATTTTCGTGTTGACGCAGTTTAATTCTGCATCTCTTAACAGGCATATCAAAAACACGTATAACTTTGACAATTTTTCGCACGGCTTTGTAGATATACTTGCCGCAGAACAGACTCCCAAAAGCCAGCATTGGTTTCAGGGAACGGCAGATGCAGTAAGGCAATCTATTCACCATATTTCAAACTATGCCTACAGTCATGTATTGATTTTATCCGGTGATCAACTTTATCAAATGGATTACAGAAAGTTGCTGGAAGTACATGAGCGGGATAATGCCGATCTTACAGTAGCTACGATTCCGGTTGACGCATCTGAAGCAACCGAATTTGGTATCATGAAAACGAATGATGACGGAATGATCGAAAGCTTTGTGGAAAAACCGTCGGCTGATGAACTGGATAAGTGGGCATCCGAAACATCACCTGATATGAAGGAGCAGGGACGGGTATATCTGGCATCTATGGGGATTTATGTATTTAGCAAGGATGTGATGCTGAAACTTTTCAAAGATAATCCCGATGCAACCGATTTTGGAAAAGAGATTATCCCCAAAGCGATTCAGGAAGGAAAAAAAGTCTCCAGTTACTCATTTAAGGGGTATTGGACGGATATTGGAACCATCAGTTCCTTTTATGAATCCAATCTTGAACTGGCTAATGCGCTGCCGGCTTTTAACCTTTACGATAATGAACGGGTAATCTATACCAGGGCAAGGCTGTTGCCGGCTTCAAAGCTCACCGGCACTAATCTTGAAAGGGTTCTTGTCGCTGAAGGCTGTATCATAGAGGCAAGCCGTATTGAACGATCTGTAATAGGCATACGCTCGCGAATAGGTAAAGGAACCACTATCGAAACATCTATCGTGATGGGAAATGATCATTTTGCCACACAGGACGATTTTGATCAACAGTCGCCTGACCTGCCCCTGATGGGAATAGGGCAGAGGTGTTTTATCAGCAGAGCCATTATTGATAAAAATGCCCGAATTGGTAATGATGTTAAAATAACAGGCGGAACGCATCTTGAAGATGGGGAGTATGAAAAACATTCCGTTGTAGACGGGATTGTGATCATCCAGAAAGGTGCAATTATTCCGGATGGGTATAGTATTTAGGACTCATAACGGTTCCTGATTCCTGTTTTTAAAAAAGTCATGAAGGTTTTTGCCACTACGTTTTTTGACACAAGGACAACAAGGCTCAAAGTTTCACGAAGTTTATTAATGTCATCTCAGATATTGGTGTTGCCCCTGGTTTTAGGGGCGATATCAGTGGATCGGGATGACAGGCATTGTTACATAAAAGGGCGATGCGTAAAGGCCGGTAGACAAATAAAAGGTAGGTTACCCAACGGTGTTGTGCGCAAAGTGCCCGAAGATTACGAGTTAAAACGGGGAAATATTTAAATCAGGTAAACTAGAAAAAACAATGGTATGCCTGAGTGTCTGGTTAAAGTGATTTATTCACTAAAAATTTTACGTGTTAATAAAATGTAAGGTAGTCTATAAAAGCCTGTAATTGATGAATTGAGAGTTTATTTGAATTTATCAGTCATTCAGGAGTTTATTTGCTTGTTCCAGCATTTCCGGAGTATCTACATCCTGCCAGTAGCCATCCCCTATATCAATCGCAAACATTTTACCGGTTCGGGCGAGCTCCTGTACACCATTAGAGATAGAAGTATCACCGTATTTCTCATAATGCTTTTGAAGAGCGTCAAGTAATCCTGAAGTACAAACAAAAAGGCCGGTATCCACGCAATTGTATTCTTTGATCTGCTTCCCGATAGATTGAATTTTTCCATCTTTTGAAAATACCCTGGTGGCATCATCCAGGTCAAATATCGAATCAATTTTATAATCCACAAGAAGGGCCGCTTCTCCTTCCACAATTTCTGTCTCGCCTGCAATTTTCATCAGGGAATCTCCAAGAATATGATCGGCCATCGTCATGATAAATCGATTGCTTAAATGATCCCGTGCCGAAAGTACAGAAACACCATTGCTCAGTTCATATTTCTCATTGAATACAAACGTAAGTGGAATATCTCCTATATATTTATCCTGAATAGCATTTTTTATAATTTTATGCCCATGCCCTAGTACAATCACGATTTCTGTACAACCGGCTAATTCCAGTTTTTCAATCGTTCGGAAAATCAAGGCCTTACCACGTACAGGAGTCAGTGGTTTGAATGAAGTAACAGGACTCACACCCGCTAACCGGGAGCCATATCCCGCTGCCAGAATAAGTCCTGTTAATTTTACTTTCGTTTTCAGCATACGTTCAGATTTCAGCTCTTGCCGTTTCCCGTTGTTCATACTATTAATTTATTCAAGTGCGAATAAAATGTTGTGGAATAATTGACTTTTTTGTCGTTATAATAATCTCAAAGTCACTCTTTTTTGAGAGTAAAATCATCCAGAAAGTAACTTAATCTCTCAGGATTTTATCATCTCCTGAATGGATTCCCAAATACGATCACTGTTTTTCCCATCTGCCCCAAGCATATATTTATCCAAAAAATCTTTTGATTTTTCAATGCAACAATCGGGATTCTTCATCACCTGGTCAACCTGATCAAGCAATGTTTCGAAATTTTTAGCCATCAATCCCCCGTGTTCTTCAGGGGGCAGTTTCCATATATATTTCACTGAATCAACAGTTTTTTTACGCATACCTAATGGAGAATACTTACGCCATAGAAATTCTTCGTCTTCACTCTTAACCGGATAAACATGAATAGTTGGCCGTCCTGTAGCATAATATAAATTAGCTATACTACTATAATTTGTGATCAGAGTATCCGACACCATCATGTCAAGAAGATTGTCGGGATTTTTATCCTTGAATTTAAGATAGGTATTAGGGTGATTTTTTGACAGTTCTTCTAAAAATTGTACGTAACTGCTATCGTAGCGAAATGAATCGTGCAGTCGAAGTATAACATTGGCATTGTAATCATCAAGCCTGCTGAATAACTTTTCGAATAAATCCTTGTCACTTCCCCAATGCGCAAAAACTTCACCGTAATGCCATGTTGGAGCAATGAGCACTGTTTTTTTTTCTGAAACATCAAAGGGATAAAAAGGCTGCATGTTTTCTTTTGGCAGGGGAGAGCGAAGAATATCGTGAGAGGCTGAACCCAATATCCGGCAATTATCCGGATGAAAACCGCTTGTCTCAGTTCTGTGCTTAAAGTCCCACGGCCCAAAACATTGCCATCTGAATGAATTATTTGGGACTTTGGCGCTGCCCCATGCAGATTGTATTGAACGATGCAACCATTTAAACTCCTGAACATCATTTGGCCCTTTCCATCCAAATCCGTGCCACAACATGAATCCGTATGGTGAAGGAGCTCTCAACGGTACCGCATTATCCATTATGGTTATATCAGGCTTAAAGCCATTGGGTTTTAAAAAATAACTTTTCAGCGACTTTTTTATCAATTTTGCATCTATTGGAAACAGTTTTGCAATCCCTTCATTACGAAATGTATCGGGATTGCTAAGCAAAACATTTATTGTTATACCAGGTTTCTCACTCAGATACCTGGCAAAACTCCATAAATCTGCCCCAAAGGTAGATGCATAGAACAGTACTTTCACGATAACACGATAGTATTAGGTTACTTTTTGGCGTTTTCGAAAATACGTTGTTTCGGCAACAAAGTATACTTTTCTATTGATGCTTCCGGTATCTGTTTTTTCTTGAATTTGAAAAACCATTGCAGCTATTGTCGGGGGTTGTGAGTATTCTACACCTCTTTACTTACGTATTCCTTAACCTTTACCCCACAATAAGGCTGTTCGCTTTCGGGTAACTGCCAGATAAAAGTATTTTCCGAGGAATGGCTGAATCCTGAACTTTCCATCCGGGAATATTATCGTTCTCCACTTACGTTATGTGAAAGGCTATAACCTGACAGGTGGCAACTCTGATTTGAGAAGACTCAAGTGCCATTAATATTCAATTTGCTCATTGAAAAATGAAGTACATATGTGCAGTATCTTTAAAATCGGATGTTATATTTCAATTTGAACCGGAGAGTGCTTTCTGATATTGCAAATCTGTCCAGCGGATCGTTAATTATTGTAGAGTTCCAGGCTGCTAAAATTTCCTGACCGGGTTTTATAATCCATTGAAACCGGGATTGCCATCCTGCTGTCTCAGAAATATCATCGTATTGAATAAATGTGGACAAATTGATTTGAGGGTTAAACAATATCTTGACTGACATCCTGTAAATGCCAAAGTCCAATTTATGATCCGGGAAATTGAGAAAACTGCGTTCAATTTCAGCACCCAGAAAAAGATTGATAAAAGCCTGCCATCCGGCACCGATTTCATAGGTTTGAATTTCTCCATTGAAAAATTCACCCCACTCATATCCAATTGATCCCCAGAGATTTCTTTGCCTGGCGGATTCTAATTCGATAGAGTAGTTTTTGAAAGTATATTCTCCTGCAGGAATCAAAATCTCGCCAAGCAGATTAAAATCTTCAGCTAAATTCTCGTATAAAAAGACTACTTCCGAGCTTAATTCCTCACCGGAAGAAAAACGAATTTCCAGAGGTGTTAACTCAATTTCTCTTGTCAGTAAAGCACCATTCAGATCTGTAAATACATCAAACTGAATCTCAGTATTCAATTGAAGGATTCCCCATTTCCCGGGCCTTGGCCCGATTCCCGAAGTAAAATAGTAATTTCTGATTCCTGTTCGGGGAACAAATCCTATGCCTGCATTAAAATCTTCGTCAATATGTATAAATCCCGTTCTGCCAAAAAAGAAATCATTCGGATAATTCAGATCCATGCCGATCACATTATCAGCGGTTCTTTTTCCGTCGGGCAGATCATTTTGTGACTGAACTATATACCCTGTAAGGGCTATGTTTTTATTACCTCCCAAAGTTGATGTTGCAAGCCGCCCGTCAACACCATAGAGTGCATTACTGCCGGGGCCGGTGGCGTTTCCTAAAGTTGCTAGCATACCTGCTGAAGATTGACTGCCTATATTTCTAGATACCCGAAGGGCAGTTAAATTACTATTATCAAATTGTTTTTCCTGTAAAACATTTAACAGGCCAATATTCCAGTTCTCTATTTGGCCTGTAAATTTTGCACCTGCATATACAGGCAGCATTGTCCCGGTTTGATCCAGACCAATTCTCCGGCTAAAGAAAGGGATAAATCTGTTTGAATAAGGATTTTGCCTTTCACCGGATATCCCGAAGTTGAAATAGTTGACACCGTCGAGAAAAAATTCCCTCTTCTCAGGAAATCGAAGACTAAACCGGGTAAGATTGATTTGTCGGGTATCGGCTTCTGTTTCTGCAAAATCTGTGTTTAGAGTAACCACTCCCCGGAGTGATGGAGTAATCTGATAGAAAGCATCCAGCCCAAAATCCCCCATAAAAGATTGGCCATTATCGCGTTTATTGTGACCACCCAATACCCATGGGGTCACATCAAGGCCAATGCCCTGGTTCATACCTTCAAGCCCGATAAGAATCCCGGCATCAGATACCTGTTCATCCCTGGCATTGATATCAGTTAATGGCCAAACTGCTTCTTCAAGGTTTCGTTCAATCTGTCTGTAGAATTTAATGCCCCATGTTGATTGGTTTTCATCGAAAGTGATAGTTTTAAATGGAATTGCAAACTCTGCTTCCCAACCATATGGATGAATTGATGTTCTGCCATCCCATAAGCCTTGCCAATCCCTGTTGATCTCCTGGCCATTCGCGCTGATAATCGCGTCACCTTTGGAACCACGTGCACTTAATTCAAATAGATATGCTGTTCTGCCATCTGAGTTGGTATCTAAAAAAACCTGTACTCTGTCCTCATTTCTTAATGAGGCATTTCTTGCCATTTCCCTTGCAACAATCCTTCCGGTATCAAAATTTCTTACACCAATGTAGAGGTAATCATCATCATAAAGAACATAGAATTCAGTGGTTTGAGATACAGGAGCACCAGGATTAGGTTCTCTTTGAAAAAGTTCAGTTGCCGGTACAGCCTTTAACCAAACTTCATCAGAAAGAATACCGTTTATTATCGGTGCTTCATCGGTTCTGACTGCGTATACCGATGATTGTGAAAAAACAATCTCATGAAACATTAATAAAAAAGGTAGCAGAAAATAGATACACTTTGACATGTGAAACCATAAGTTAAAATTGTTGATATCATAATCAATTTATTGCAAAGATTACCTTTTTTGACCAATAATCAAGTGAAGCTGATAAAATCGGATTTGAACTGACTGTTAAGGATTGTGAATGTTCAGAATTTGGTTAAAAACTGGTCAATTTGTTAACCCTGCTCTAAATCCAGATGCTATCGCTTTACTGACAAGAATTTGTTCAGTTAACTCATTATTCATATTCACTGAAAGCCTGCCATTAAACCATAAATCGATATCGTTCACAGTATTTCTTGCAACAATCATTTGCCTTTTGGCTCTGAAAAATAAAAGCAGAATAG
>SKKO01000089.1 GCA_007123715.1 Balneolaceae bacterium
AGTCTATTTGAGGGCTTGATCCAGCTTCCCCTCTAGAGAGGGGATTGAGGCCTGCCTGCGCTGAAGCTTCGGAAGACAGGGGTGTGATAGCGGTACTTAGATCTACATCTGAGGTCTGAGGCTGGCCACTGTTCACAGCCCCATCAGACACACCCCCTGCCCCTCTCGAGAGGGGAGAATTTCCCGGTCCCCGGTCATCCGTCTCCCGTCGCACCTCCTCCCGCGCTTCCTCAACCAGCTCCAAACTCACCTCCGAAAAATTATTCACAAAATTGAGCGGGTTTTTGATTTCGTGGGCGATGCCGGCTGTGAGCTGGCCCAAAGATGCGAGTTTTTCCTGTTGGATGAGCTGATCCTGTGCGGCTGTGAGTTTTCCAAGAGAGTCCATTAGAAGCTTATTTGATTGATCTAACTCAGCCGTTCTTGCCAGTACCTCTCTTTCAAGTTCTTCTTTTCTTTGTTCAGCCAGTTTCTGTTTTTCTCTTGCCAATTTTTCATTCTCATCAAGCTGATCTTTAAGCTGCAGATTTATTGAAGCGAAATTTTTGGCGAGATAAATGGAATAACCGGCCGGAATAAATATGAAACCAAATTGTGTTGAGAGCTGGTATTCGGCCCATAAAATATTGATATCAAGAGATATTAATAGCGTGCGAGGAATAACCAAAATGAAGTATATCACATAGGCAGCAATGATGACATTGAGATCTTTTTGGTTTTTAAAGTATCTGTCGAAGGAAAAGAAAATTATCGCTGTTATTGTGGATAAGTAAGATAACAGGACTAAATAACTGCGCGTTTGAACCGGATTGGTAATTACAAAATAGAGAAATACAATACCGGTTAACGTGAATGCAACAGGTATCAGGTTTATTTTCCGGCGTGTTACTACAAAAACAAAATAAATGTTAATGATACTGACAAAGGTGACAGCTATTCCCTCAATATAAAGATGCCTCAGAAAAAGTTCCGGGTTATACGTTAACCCGATTGAGATGGATGAAAAGCTTAAAAAGAAGTAGGATAAAAGTAACAGGGAATAAACCAGGTTTGCCTTTTCCGGAGGATAGTAGAAAAAGAGTAAAAAATGCAGAAAAGCAAAAGCTATAAGGATTCCCATCAAGGAAAAAGAGATTTGACGGGTATTTCTGGTTTCGTCAATGTGGGAATAGTACTGGTTTAAGGCAGTTTGGGAGGATGCTAATCTTAACAGCGGCCCTATCGGAGCTTTATCCCATGCTTTCCGGTAGTTATGATTTGAATAGCGGATGGCGATAAAATAATGGTCTTTTTCACCGAAGGAAAAAGTAATGGGGTAAAACAGGCCAGTCGTTTCTTCGGTTTTGTAATCTGTCCCCACGCGACCGGCAGAACCTGCAAATTCACCATTAACATATACATCCATTGCACCATAAATACGGCCCCATAAACCAACTTGCCTATTTTTCATAGATGAGTCAATATGGACAATTCCGGCAAACCATCCGATTCCATCCCATTCTTCAGGGACTTGTCCCGGCCACATCCCGAGTGAAACCGGTGACCATGAACCTGAATAGGTGCTGTCGGATGCAAGCGAGGGGTCATCGCCGGGATGATAGAGCCAGCCTTCCTTGTCGAACAATGTAATTACAGCAGTATGTTCCAATAGGGAATCGTTGATAGAAACAACCGGTGTTATACTATTGTTTTGAATATTGCTTAGAAAAAAAAGCAGAGAAATTACTGTAAAGTTGATAGTAAACATAAATTCGATATGGATGAATATGTTTTACAGGGTGCTGTGTGGCTATTGGACGTAAAACAAAGCACTCCTCTGTGTTGAATTTATTTTTAATTCCATTAAAATAGTGGCAGTATCATTTGGCAGAACCTATTGATTAAGTTTGATTGTAAAGGTTGTTTTACCAGCAACCGAATCTACATTCAATTCACCACCATGCGCCTTCACAATTTCGTTAGTAATGCTTAGTCCTAATCCGGTGCCATCCGTCCCTTTCTTCGTCGTAAAAAACGGTTGCAGGATTTTATCCCTGATCTCGTCGGGGATGCCAGGCCCGTTGTCTTCGATTTCGATTATTACCTTTCCGTTATCTGATTTGGTTCGAACAGAAAGTTTAGGCACATACCCGGTCTCCGGTCCCCCGTCCCCCGTCAACTTGTCCCTCATCGCATCAAAACCGTTATTGCACAAGTTCACAATTACCCGCGAGAAGTCCTCGGCAAAAAGGGATACCTCGCCTATAGAATCATCCAAATCCAACTTAATGTCTACATTGATCGGATGTTTTCCGGCGCGCATCCCGTGAAAGGCAAGGTTTATGTATTCTTTAATGAGAGGATTAAAAGGGATGGGCGCCATTTCACCACTGCCCCCGCGCGAATGCTGCAGCATAGACTTCACAATGCCATCGGCACGTTTTCCGTGATGATTGATCTTCTCAAGGTTATCCTTAATAAAACCGGCAGTATCGGTTGCATTTTCGATGTTTCCCTGTACAAGTTCTTCAATCATCTCGTCCAGTAAATCTTTACTGAGTTCAGAGAAATTGGTTACAAAATTAAGCGGGTTTTTTATCTCGTGAGCAATGCCGGCAGTGAGCTCTCCGAGTGAAGCCATTTTTTCGGAATGAATGAGTTGATTCTGCGTGGCTTTTAGTTTTTCGAGTGTATCTTCGAGTTTATGATTTTGTATTTCAATTTGTTCGTTTTTTTTCTGCAGTTCCCTGGTACGCTCTTCAACCCTCATCTCCAGATTGCTATAGAGCCGGGCATTTTCAATAGATACGGCAATTTGTCCGGTAAGCATATTCAACAGTTCAACCCGCTCGGCAGTAAATGTGTTGGCAGAAAGATTATTTTCGAGATACATCCCGGCAATTACTTTACCCTGATTTTTAATCAGGATGCAGAGAATCGATTTAGCATTTATATTTCGTATATAACGATCTGCAGACCATTTTTGATGATTGGACGCGTCAGCAATGATCAGCTCTTTCCCGGTTCTCAAACTGTAAAGAATCAGGGATTGGGGGATATTATCATACTCTTCAATTTTGATACCATCAAAAATACCGATATCCTGAACGGTTCCATCTGCTACGATTGCGGGATGTGACGGCTCATTCATTACCAGTACAGCCCGTTCGGCCCCTGCGCTTTCTATCACAATTTTCAACAAGGTTTGCAGAAGATCCTGGAATCGGATTTCTCCCGAAATAGCTGTGCTTGCTTTAATAACGGTTGCGAGGTCGAGCAGCCCCGACCGGCTTCCGCTGCTTGAGTGGGATCCGGAGATTTTCGGCAGGTTTGAAATGATAGAACTGAATTCAGTTCTTAGCATTGAAGCTTTTGCCTCTGCTCCCCAAAAAAGGTAAGCGTTGCAGGCTCTTTGGATATGAATCTGTCCCAGATTGTCTAATTGGCCTGCAAAGCAGCATCGTGCAGTTAGTTCATAGGCCATCGCTTCAATCTGAATATATCTTTCCTGTCTGGCTTCCTGAATTGCTTTATCAAAAAGAGGCAGAGCACTTGAGACGTTTTTGCTTTTCAAAAATTGATAACCAGCCTTAACCAAAAGGTATTGGTGCCTGTAATTAGACGGTGAGGTTTTCGCCCACTTTTTAAGGCTTTTTAGATTCTTTTTTATTTTTTTTATGGAGGGTGAAACGCTTTCACCCATGGCTTTATAGATCAGGGCTAACGACTCAAAAAATGTAAAGAAGGTTAATTCGGGCAGCCCGGCAACAGCTTCTGAATATCTTTTTGCTTTCGAAGCATGCTCAAGGGCTTCATCTGCTTCCATTCTAAGAAGATGCAGCAGCAGCTTATTAGAATGGAAAAAGAATAGTGTGGTCTTATCATTGGTTTCGGAAAGCTCACGAAGCATATCCTGTTCGGATGCATTTGTATGCGCGGCGAGCCCAACCTCAACAGCATCGGACTGTGAGGAAATGTTTTGAACCAGGTTTTGAAAAACGGATGTTCGGTTAACAGCTGCCTGCTGCTTTAACTGGTGAAATGTTCTCTTGTAGGACTCAAGTTTTTCGTTGAGGCCATCAAGCTCCTCGCCGGTAAAAAATTGCCATAACAGGTAGTAATAAGCTGCCCAGATTCCACCAACCAGGTTTCCAACTTTCATGCCGCTCTTATATGCATCCAGCAAGGGGGGTATAGAGAGTCTCAGGTGCTGTTTCCAATGGTTTAAAAAGCAATCTGTAACAAATAAAACTTTAACACGGTATTCTTCCGAGTCAAATTTGTCTACCAGTTCGAGTGCCATCTGCCCGAACCGGTAACCGCCGTCATAATCGCCCAAAACGGCGCTCAGTGAAATTCCATACGAACCGTAACCAAATGCGGAGTAGGGCATATTGCCGT
Organism: Balneolaceae bacterium; assembly: GCA_007123715.1. Classification (GTDB taxonomy): domain Bacteria; phylum Bacteroidota; class Rhodothermia; order Balneolales; family Balneolaceae; genus Rhodohalobacter. The sequence continues at coordinate 4,381 of SKKO01000089.1, forward strand.
ATTTCACGGAAAGCTCAACCATTTTAAAAACAATAAGCGGGAACATATTACTGCCCGACATATAAGCCGGCGGTACGATGCGTTCCAGAATTGGCAGCGCAGCGATCATATTTGGGTCCGACATGACGTCGAGGTCCTTCATGTCTTCCGGCTTCTTCCCTTTTAACAGCCATTTTGTTTTCACCAGGCCCGAAAGAATATGCGCGGTTTTTGGATTTTCGGGAAAAGATACTCCAAGTTTTTCCAGGATTTCGATTCCGGCCTGCAACCCTTCAGGCAGTTTATTTTTTGCAGTGAGGTCGTCGATGCGAAACATGTACACTTTTTTCATTTCAGCGGATGTATGCGCATGTGAAATCAGAATATCGGCCAGTTTGTTCATCGTTGCCGATTCACCACTGAGATAGGCCGCTTCCGCACCTTTTTCGTGTAGCTGAAAGGTAAGGGTATACTCACTTTGCCAGGGGTTTACGGGAAGGAGGGACAGCCCGTTTTCGATAAGCTTCAAGGCAGTATTGTGAGCCGATGAATCGATAGCTTTTTCCCCTGCCTGCAGGTTCATGTAAGCAAGGCGGATTTTCTCATCCCGGTTATCGATCAGATCCATCCCCATATTTAACTGAAAAACAATATCAAATATTTTCTCTTTCCGTACTTGTTCATCGGCTACCTGGTCGAGCAACCGGCCAATTCTCAGGTGAACTTTCTTTTTTTCGTTATCCGGAATCAGGGAATAAAAAGCCTGTTGAATTCTGTCGTGAATAAAATCGAACTCGGTTTTTTGTTTTGCCCCCATCCGAATATCTGTTTCAGCATAGCGGAAGGAATTTCCTTTAGGAAGTATCAAGCTTTCTTCTATTGCCGGTTCGAGCTGTTCTATCACATCATGCAGGGGTATTTTGGCAATTACGCCTAAAACCTCGGCATTAAATTTACTTCCAATACAGGCAGCAAGTTTCAGCACAATTTGGGTTTTTTCAGGAAGCCGTTTGATTTTTGCAATCATCAGGTCAATAATATTGTCTGAAATTTGCAGGCTGCTGATTGCCTCGATATCCCACACCCATTTTTTCTCTTTCTGATGAAACTCTAACATACCCTCTTTATGCAGGGCCTGGGTAAATTGTTTTAAAAAAATCGGATTACCGCCTGTTTTTTTATAAATAAACTCAGAAAGCGGCTGAACAATTTTTTTATCTGTAAAGAGGGCATCAGATAAAAATTCGGTAACTCCGGAGGGCTGAAGATTATGTATGTTTAAATAGGTTAGCGGGATAAGCTGATTATCGAGCTGGTCTAAAAGAATTTTGAGGGGATGAGTTTCGTCAATCTCATTATCCCTGTATGCTCCAATGATGAAGAGGTTGTGGTTCTCCCTGTCTTCCAACGTCCGTTTTATCAGTTCAAGAGATGCAAGGTCTGCCCATTGCAAATCGTCGATAAAGAGTATAAGGGGTGAATCGGCCTGTGAAATGGCTTTCATAAATTTCCCTAAAATGTAGTTGAACCTGTTTTGGGCCTCCTGACCGTTAAGGGCCGGCACATCAGGCTGAGGGCCTGTGATAATCTCTATTTCGGGCACCAGATTCAATATTAGCTGGCCGAGTTCGCCAACAGCATCCAGTATTATTTCCTTCCATTGCTGCAACTTTTCTTCCCGTTCGCTCAATGCAATGTGCGCCCAGTCGGCAAGTGCTTTTTGTATGGCATAGTAGGGTATGTTTCTTTGATACTGATCGAATTTACCCGAGATCATGACAGCTCTTTTGCCTATAATCTCTTTTTGAATTTCGTTTACAAGTGCAGACTTGCCGACTCCGGGCTCTCCATAAATGAGCACCATCTGTGGTGAAGTATTACCCAGCTGAGACAGGCTGGAGCTAAGCTGTTGAAGTTCTTTCTCTCTTCCATATAATTTTTGAGGAAGTGTGAACCTTCCGTGGGCATGTTTAATCCCGGGTTCAAAAAATTTGATAGGTATATTCTTCCTGGCAAAAGCCATACACTGTTCAAGATCGGCCTGCAGCGAGTAGGCAGACTGATACCGGTCGTCTGCATTTTTTGAAAGCAGTTTTAATACGATCATTGAAACTACATCGGGAATATGTTTTCCGATTTCATTCGGTGCTTTTGGATTTAAAGCAAGGTGGGAGTGAATCAGCTCGAGCGGGTCTGTCGAATTAAAAGGAAGCCGGCCCGTTAGCATTTCATAAAAGACAATACCAAGAGAATAGAAGTCAGATCTGAAGTCCACGATCCGGTTCATCCGGCCTGTCTGCTCGGGAGAGATGTAGGGCAGGTGACCCTGCAGCAATTCCGGACTGCCAACATAGTTCACAATCACATCCCGCCTCGATGCAATTCCAAAATCAATCAGGAATGCTTCTTCATCATTTGAAACAAGAATATTTTTTGGATTGATATCCTTATGGATAATTCCGGCATCGTGTACCGAACCAAGCACCCGGCTAAGCTGTATAGCGATTTCTAAAAACTTACCTACCGGATAGGGACCGACTGCAATTAATTCTGCCAGCGTTTTCCCGGCAATATATTCGAAGACTAAAGCATCGGTATGGTTTACCTCAGTTTTCCCAAGTAACCGTCTAACACCCGGTATATCAAGATCCTTCAAGATGGTATATTCATTCTTGAGCATCAATATGGTTTCCTGGTCCGGAAAATCAGACACGTAGGATTTGAACAGCACCTCTTTATTACCGTCGAAACCGGATTCTTTCCATAAACGGAATTTGTTATTTTCGTACAGAATGGGTGGCATGTTGATCTTTAATTGAGGGTCTTGTTTTTTGTCATTCAATTTTATTTAAAAAAACCGGTTTACTTCAAAATAGCCGGATATACTGGTTTTCCGTTATCAATAAAAAGCATCAATTCCGGGGTCATATTAATGACTGATGCAGTTTCATAAAGCTCTTCGAGGTGCGGCATAATTAAATAATTATCGAAATACTCAACCACGAGCTCTCCGATACTGTGATTTCCGCCTAATATAATCTGCTGTTCTTCATGTGTGAGAGGGTATGTTGCCGGGTAAAAAAAAGGGTCGTGCACAATAAAATCGACAGCAAATCCGCGGGGATTTGCCAAAAATTGACCCAGCCTTCCAAATGCAAAATGTTCGGCTTCTACCATGGCCTGTGCATAAAGCAGCCTGTACAAAACCATGTTGATAAATATCTGTTCGGCATGAATTTCTTCTTCAGCAAGGTGTGAAAATTTATGATATGCGCTTATTATACTGCTGTTGTGAGCCTGGTACCAATGTTTTGATGTGGGTTCATTTATAAAGCGGAGCCAGTGAAGTACCTGTGGGGAAAGTTCTGAGCTATCGGGTTGAAGATCGGCTATATGAATGAGAGCAGCCAATTCTGCCCAATAGATAAATTCCAGGTTTACCTCGCTCCACCAGGGGCTGCCAGGCGGATCTGCATCCGGCGGATGTAAAACACCGCGGGTTTCCCATTTTATAAATGCAAGCTCTGAATTGCCAAAACCAAATCTGCTGAACCTGCCATGGCCGAATGTTTGGTAAAATTCCTCCCTGAGCAGATATCTGCCTTCGGGATTGTCTTTAACGAGGTCTACACGCCGGGCGGCCAGGGCTTTTAAAGAATCCAGTGATAGGGATTTTAACTCATTTCGGTCAGGATAGGCATACTCCGCAGGTATAGGACTCTCATCAGAGCAATATGCCATAAGTAAAAGAACCCAAACGAAAATTACTAATTTATCCACTTTAGAAGATCTCCTTATGGTTATTAAGGCCGTGTGATTTCCGAATGGCGTGTGCCGCTGTGAGCCCTGCCGATACCGCTCCTTCCATGTGGCCTACATTAAAACCGAAGTCTATCCAGTCGCCTGTTAAAAAGAGGTTTGAATATCCCGACCCATCCGTTTTCATACGGAATTGATTGGATCCGGGCAGTGCAAGAACATATCTGTCGGAGGGTTCAATATTCAGAAGGAAAAACTGCTGATAGAATTTTTCGATCGGAGTCAGCTCATGATTCTCTTCAGTGGGAGTCATCAGGTCAAAATTGAATCCTTGTGGCAGTTCACGGCTTGTGGCTTCCGGCCAAAGCCAGCCTCCGTGGGAGTAAAGCCACTGTTCGGTAATTCCCATTATCCGCGCGTGCTGAGTTTTTGGGAACCAGTGTTTAGAAAAGGGTTCCATGGGTGAGGCTTCGGGTATGGTTCCGCACCAGTAGCTCAAATGGCCCGGTTTTAGTGATTCCGGCCACTCTTCGGCATCTATGATGAGGCTCATGTCCGTCCATGAGTAGAGATAATTGGCATAGATCACGGAGTTGGGCTCGTCACCTTCTGCCATACCCCAATCTTCTACTTTCATTCCCAGTTCACGAAGTGTGGGTTTTGTCCATACCTGTACCTGGGCAGTTTGCGTGGTTTCCACCTTTTCAACCATATTTTTCCATTTGGAATTGTGCTCAATAATATCGCTGCAAACATGTTTGAGTGCCGCAACCGGAATACCAAGCAGAACCTGGTCGAAGTCTTTTCCCTCTTCCAGAGTAAACTCCCTGTAATTTTTCCAATCAGACCAGGAGATCTCAAGGTTTACGTCACTGGCCTTTAGTTTTTTCGCCTGATCCGGATCAATCTGGTCATACAATGGTTCGGCAGGCCAGGAGTTAAGCCCGTCTACATTTAAGAACGGATCGTATTCATCCACTCCATCCCTTAATTTTACCTGTTCCGCCACTGAAATTTTTTCAATTTTACCGGATTCGGAATGGTGCACCTGCCGGATCTTATGGAAATATTTAAACTTGACTCCACGGTGCCGTAACACCTGGTAAATCGGTGTGATAATTGTATCAGCGGTACCGGCAGAGAGTTTCCAGACCAGGCAACCTTTGTAATCCACGGATACCATCAACATGCGGAGCCCGATATCGGCGGCCAGTTTTCCCGTTCCGCCATTCAACAGGTTTGCAAAAGATCCGGTATACATAAAGCGAACAAGGGCACAATCCAAAACAAGATCGGAAGCGCCATGTTTTTTCAGCCAGTCGAGGTAGTTATAATGGTTTATATTTTGATAGTTGAATGTGTGCGTATCAGGATCATAAACATCTTCAAGTACACCGGTGAGAGTTACCTCCATCCACTCAATTACAGAAATGATTCTTCTCAGTCTGTCGTGCTTTTCTATAGCGTGTGAAAAAGCTTTTTCAAACCAGTGAGTGAAGCCCGAGAATAGATGAACTACTTTTTCAAGGGCTTCCACCTCAACCTCTCCGGGATCTTTGCCTGTTTGTTTACGCATTTGGGCTTCGGCTATTTCCACCGCTTTATGCAGCATGGCAACTTCCACAGGGAGCACTTTTTTCTGAAATGTTTTTTTGATACCGCCAATCAATTTGTTCCACCAATGCGGTTTTGGCTTATTTTTGGGCTGAGGTTCCCCAAATTTCTGATTCACATCAAGCAGGTGCTCCATCAGGTACCTGGTAAGAAAACCCTGGTTTTTTTCGTATGGGTCACCCACCACCAGTTGAAGGGCAATGCCCAGGATCTTCCTGATAAGTTCCCATTCGGTGGATTTGCCGGACGTTCCCGGTTCCTGGTCGTTCATCGGAAAAATGATGGGCCAGTTAATCCACTTTCCTTCCCGTTCCGAATATTCAGTAAAAAGGGAGGCGTTATCCGGCACAATCGCTTCCGACCATTTTTTTAAAGGGCTGTTTGGATTCAGGCCAAGTTCATCCTGCAGCTTATATGCGTCTTTCACCATTCGGAATGCGTTATCGTACCAGCCCTGGAAAATATGAATTCCTTTCTCCTCAATGCGGTTATGAATACCTCTTCCGGTAGCCGTTTTTCCGCCAAGCCGCCAGCCCATCTGGTAAACTGTAATGTCGTAATACTCTTCCCAGCCAGGGTAATCCGTCATTTCATAAATGGCTGAGAGAGAGCCAAGTCCGCCGCCAAGGACGGCTATTTTTTTCTTCTTAGCTGATGATGAAGCGTCCATAAAATTGTTTATTTTTTTTAGTTAAAGGTAATTTCCGGAATAAGCAGGTTTATAGGATTTTGAGTATTGTAAAAACGAATGCCTGACCAAACCAATTTTTTCAATGATATACTTATTCTTTCGTTAAAAGACAATGATATCAGGATTTTAATATACATTTCAAAAAGCACTCTGTTTTGGACTATTCACGCAAATTTTTGGATTTTTGAATCATTCAGGCATGGTGGGCTTTAAAAGATGGCAGATTTACAACTCTCCGTAATTCATCCGGGTCTATTTTCAAGTCTGGTGTGATGTTTTCTATGAATTGAGTCTCCGATCGCTGGGTTTTCCTCAACTCATTCCAGTTATTCACCTGTAAGGCAATCAGAATCCCAATCACCACCAGCAGGATTTCCCCGATGGCGTAGAGCAGGTATTTACGAACCTTGTCTTGTTCGATGAGTTTTTTTCCGGATGATTCGGAAGAATTTTAGCATGGGAATCGCGGATTTGGCGGATTAAGAGATTTCACGGATTAATTTGATAGAATCAGACGTTTAAATGTTAGGCTTTTGGATCCGAAAT
>SKKO01000162.1 GCA_007123715.1 Balneolaceae bacterium
AGATTGATGATCCTTTTTCCACTTCCGATTGGGCCCTTGAAAGAATCAAAGAAGAAACAAATATAGTGTTTGTGGATTTTCACGCAGAAGCCACAGCGGAAAAATTAGCTTATGCCTGGCATGTGGATGGTAAAGTATCTGCTGTTGTAGGCACTCACACCCATGTCCCGACAAATGATGCCCGAATCATGCCCAAAGGCACAGGTTATATTACTGATGCAGGGATGACCGGCCCATTCGATTCAGTTATCGGAATGGATAAAAATACATCCATCAAACGTTTTATGCTAGGCACTCCCCAGCGTTACAAAATTGCCGAAAAAGATAACCGCCTTTGTGGAGTATTGATCGAAATAGAAACCGGAAACGGTTTATGCCAATCAATCGAACCGGTAATCTATCCCGACTTCATTACGAAAATTTGATACGATGACACACGAATCTGTACTGCGTTGCAGCGATATTATTAAAAATTTTAAATCAGAATCCGGAGACGGCGAACTTGAAATTTTACGCGGTGTAAATCTTAATATCCAATCTGCCGAAATTATTGCCATTATTGGCTCAAGCGGCAGCGGGAAAAGTACCCTTTTGCATATTCTTGGTGGGCTGGACCGCCCTACCGCCGGTGACGTATTTTGGCACGATGAATCGATTTATCAACAAAAACCCGATAAACTCGCAGAGCTGCGAAATGAGAATGTGGGATTTGTATTTCAGTTTCATCACTTGCTGCCGGAATTTACTGCCCTCGAAAATGTAATGATGCCTGCCCTGATCAAAGGTACGCGATACCCGGATGCAGAAAAACGGGCTTCGTACCTCTTAAAACGGTTCGGGTTGGGTGAGCGGCTTAATCACAGGCCTTCACAGCTTTCAGGAGGGGAACAGCAGCGTGTCTCAATGGCCAGGGCGTTGACAAATAACCCATCCATCATACTGGCAGATGAACCAACAGGCAATCTTGATGAAAAAAATACCGACACTATCCTGCAGTTATTATTCCAGTTGAGAGAGGAAGAAAACGTTTCTATTGTGTTAATCACACATGAAAAGGATATCGCCGGAAAATGTGATAAGGTTTACACCCTTCAGAACGGAGTTTTCGAATCATAAAGTGTATGATTCTCAAATAATGGAGATTTTGCTATCCTTTACTCAATACCACTACCTGCCCCGGCAAACTATCTGAGAGAATAACACTGAACTCACCAGTATGCAGAGTGGCAGTCACAGGAAATTAAAAACCTTACAAAACAATAAAAAAACGAATCGCTTTTCACTTGGTTAAATCGCAAACTAATTTTAACTTTACGTTTCTAAAAAAGATGCGATCCGCTAAGGTGCGGGCAATGTTAATAACGATTTTTTTATGAGTAAAAAATTATCAAAAGAAGACCTTGAGCAAGATCTCCTGATTGAATATTCGTCAAGGTTTATGTATTTCTACAGCCAGAATAAAGCTACTGTACTTGGTAGTATAATTGGTATTATTTTGGCAGTAGGGCTTGTCATTGGTTATTTCATCTATTCATCCCAACAGGAACAGCAGGCTCAGGTATTACTTGGTGTTGCTGAACAGGCTCTGTTAGTTGGAGATTTTGAACAGGCACTTTATGGTGATGATGACCAGTTTACACTTGGATTTATACAGATTGCAAGAAATTATGGCCGAACAGGTGCCGGAAACCTTGCAAATTACTATGCTGCTCTCTCAGAGTTCGAACTCGGAAATTACGAAGATGCTCTCAGCCATATTGAAAGTTATTCCCCTCCCCGCGGAATTTTGGGTGTAGCACCGATTTCAATGCATGCCAACATCCTACTTGAACTGGGGAGATTTGAAGATGCTGCACGTATGTTTGAACGGGCAGCAAATTGGGACGTTAATTCATCTACCACACCCTATAATTTGTTAGAGGCAGCCCAGGCTTATGTTGAAGCTGGTAACAGACAGAGGGCTATTGCACACCTCGAAACAATTTTAAATGATTATCCAAATAGCCAGGCTGCCGCACAGGCACAGCGGCATAGGGGAATGCTGACAATCGGGTCCGGCTCGTAATCACTTCCCTCCTACCTTCAACCTCAACCCGGTTATGTGAATTCGACACCGGGCAACATTCAACCCCCATCGAATTTTCGATGATGGCAAAAGTAGTGCATCCACAAACATACCTTTGGGCGTAAGTCACATATTTCTACGGTACTGACCGCCAACCTCATAAAGTACCTGCGAAATCTGTCCTAATGAAGCTGTTTTCACGGTTTCCATCAGTTGTTCGAAGATATTTTCGTTTTTTCGTGCGGTCTCTTTCAACCTCTCCAGTGCAATATCTGCTTCCACCCTGTTGAAACTTTGAAACGCATCCAGATTATTAATTTGCTGCATTTTTTCCTCTTCATTAGATCGGATCAATTCAACTTCGCGATCTTCTTCACTTGAGCCGCCTTCGCTCTGGAAGGTATTTACGCCTATAACAGGCAGCTCACCGGAGTGTTTAAGCGATTCATAATGCAAACTTTCTTCCTGGATTTTCCCCCTCTGGTACATACGTTCCATGGCCCCAAGCACACCACCGCGTTCTGTCAACCGATCAAATTCAGTAAGTATAGCCTCCTCAACCAAATCGGTAAGTTCCTCAATAATGTAGGACCCCTGAAGCGGATTTTCATTTTTTGCCATACCGAGCTCTTTGTTGATAATGAGCTGAATGGCCAGTGCACGGCGGACCGATGCTTCAGTAGGAGTTGTAATTGCCTCATCAAACGCATTGGTATGCAGAGAGTTGCAATTATCATAGATTGCCATTAACGCCTGCAGCGTAGTTCGTATATCATTGAACTGAATCTCTTGTGCATGCAAGGAACGCCCGCTGGTCTGGATATGGTATTTCAGCTTTTGTGA
>SKKO01000094.1 GCA_007123715.1 Balneolaceae bacterium
ACGATAATACCCTAAAGGAATAGCTTTTTGAGAGGATAATACGAATAGAACCCTTGAACATAGGCCGTGTATTGCACAAAACGGGTGTGAAAAGACTCTTGATTGTCACGTGTTCCATGTCCCTTGCAAACAAACCGTAGCCGGGGCATCCCCCGCAATCACAAATAAACCAGGGTTTCTGAAATCGCATCTCTTAGCTTCGGGCTTACATTTACTGTTTCCGCATATTCGGGCCATCTGTTCACTACAGATTGAATCTCATCTATCACCTGACCTGCTTTTTTGATATTGACAGATTCTGCCAACACCAGCAAATCACCCCGGGTGATTCCTGTTCGCTTTCCGTTGATGCTGAGTGCATGCTGACTCACCCACTTACTGCCAGGCCGATAGGAATGACATAGATCATATCCCGGGGCCAGCTCCCAATTTTCACCACGCTTCAGGCGAAAAGAAAAGTTTTTGGTGTGGTCATCACAGTTTTTGGTTAGTACGTTGAATACCATTCTCCGGTACATCTGTTCGGCTTCAGGGTAGGTGAGCCGCAGCTCCCGCATTGTCTGGAACAACTGCTCATAGCTGAAACTTCTCACTTCATTGTAATCAAAATGTTTGATGGCACAGAATGTTTGAATATGATGTTTTGTGTCAGCGCCCTCCCTGTCGAACCGTTTGGTCATGAAATGGGCCCGCCCATTCTCTTCAAATAGCTTGCAAGGCATCATTTCGATTCCGCAATCATTAGCCATCAGGGAGTAGGCGTACTCAACCCGTCCATAGCCAAAACTTTCCCCAAGCTGTACATCACTGACCCCATCCAGTTTAATCAGCCAATGATCAAACCCTTTGGGAGCTTTGGTTTGTCCGGATTTTACTTTTCCTGTTTTCTCATTGTAAGAAATAACGGCTTTCGGCCTTGCGCCGCCTGCTGAGGTGCCAATTCTCAGGATATTACGGATCGCTTGTTCATCCTCTTCCTGAAGGTTCACTTCAAATTCCTCTCGTTGATTCAGCATCTTCCGCGCCATTTCCACCAGGCTGTTCATCTCCACATCAAAGGATTTTGGGTTGCTGCCTGATGTAGCAGGCTCATATTCCAAGGCACCCATTCCTCTGGTCCCGATAAAACAGAGTGTTTCCACCGGATTCATGCTGTTTTGCGGACGCCCCTGCCGGGCCAGCCATTTGTTGATTAACTGATTTCCGTAATTGTCGGGCAGAGAATCCGCCAGCAATCCGGGCAGCCCTTTAAAGCAATCAAACTCCGTATGTGCCTTTTTTCGCAGTTCCGGAAAAGAGAAAATATTGATCCCGCTTCTAACCGGCATCTTTAGCGGAGAGAGATCCCATTCTTCGCGTTTAAAAGCGTCATTATATTCAAAACTTGCGATACCGGTTGAATCATCCCATGCAACGGCGCCTGCCAGTTTTCCCCAGACATGAACAAATGCGGTTTTCATGACTACCACTCACTCCATTTCTGATCCGGAGGGTCCTTTTTGCTTGCCCTCTTTCTTTTCTTTTTCTCCAGTTTGGCAAGCGCCATTGGGCTTACCGGCTCATGAACCCGAAAAACATCCAGGATGTGCAGTTGATCCAGCACCCGAAGAACCTGCAGCAGTGTGAGAACGGTAACTGTCTCGCCCCGTTCAAACAGGCTCAGTGTGGACCGGCTGATTCCGGCTTCTTCAGCTAACATCTCCTGCGTCTTGTTTTGACGCAATCGGTGATGCTTTATAAAAGCGCCTATTTGCTCCATCAGGGCTTTATCACTCATGGATGCCCGATTGATGTATGATATTTCATTCATATTGATTCTTTTTTTATGATAACGAATGAGTTATCATTCGTAATATATGAAAATGATAAAATAAAGTATGCATGATATATCATTCATTTATATTTAATATGTAACATAACAAATGATAAATCAATCAGAAGTAAATAGAAACCGGAAAACAGATGGAAAGGCAGAAAGTTTTTAGCCATCCCCGCAGAAATCGAGACTGTGTGAAAACTACTTTGGGTAAATTACTACCCTAAACTTTTCACACAGCCTCGATCCCGACCGGGAAGAGAAGATGATGCACGAAGATGCGCGAATTTCTTTTATGTCATCTTGTAAGCTTTTTCACCAGAAATCAAGATGTACCTTACCACTCAAACACTCCAAAATTATCGTCCTGCAACATCTCATTGATCTCATCCAGGTCAAAATATTTCGGATCGTACTCCTCTCCGTACCACTCTATGTACTCTTCATGCTCGGGGTGTGAAGATTTTTTCATAATCTTTTTGAACTCCTGAAATCCCCAGATACCACCTACATCCTCTGGCGGACAGTTCAAAGCACCCGCCGTACAAACAGGAAGTGTTCCAATATAATTTTCAACCACTTTCTCGAGTGTGATGATGTGTACCCAGCTGTCACCAAAATCATATTCGTATTGGATTTTATCATTCTTCACCTCCAAAAGCCTGTCAATGGTATATCCGGTGTAGTCGATAGCTTTAGATTCCCAATAAGCTTCTTCCGTTGGTGGTTCTAACATAACTTTCCCTTTAATAAACATGTGCAGATGGGAATTGGTCCAGCCCATAGTCGTCTGCAATACTTTGTGAAGGTCACTCAGCTGTAAATCAGACGGTATGATGAGCCTTCTCCATATTTTCGGTTTTGAGTCAAAAAGTTCAATTTTGATTTGATATGCGGTAGTTGCCATGATAAGTACTGTTATTTTGTGTAGTTGAAAGCATTCTATTCAGTATACCTAACTTACTGAATTGTGCTTTATTAAAATTGATTGGTTTTCATGGCAATAGGGTTTTTGTGAGGGATTTACCATGATTCTTATACCCGAAAAAGCTGGTTTACTGTGATTTTGGAGTGGCCAGGCAGCAGAACACGTCGGAATACATGTCAAGAATGGCCTGTTTAGTGGATCATTGCAGAAATACAGAGGTCGAATTTGTTGCGCGCATTGTCTGGTCTGTGAAAATTCCTCACCCGGAATGCTTTTGATCAGTTGTATTAATCCGGGCAGGTGCCCCATACAGGTTTGTTTTGTTCGGTGAGAGAAGAATTGTATAAAAATCTATCCGGTTCAGTTACAATTCTCCATACACACCAATCGGATATATTGTAGTTGAATCGGGTATTTAATATAAATTGTTCATGATTTTGTTCATGACAAGATGCTAATTCAGGAATTGAAATTTCCCAAAAAGAGAGATATCAAATAGATTTTGACCCAAAATAACTATGAATCCCAATCTGATAAAGAAAGTGCGTTCCTGGCGTGGTTTTCTACTGGGGACTCTTTCTGAGAATATCTACGCCTCTTACGGCGGCGTTGTCGGAGCGATGTTGCCGCTTGGATGACACGAAACATTTATGATCAGTCGGGCATTAACAAAACCCCGCTTAAATAAAACAGATTAGTTTCGGCCAGCTTCATTTGTAACTCTGTATCTGAAAGCCTTAAACGTGCATCCTGAAGTGAAATCTGTGCAGTGCGAAGATCTACACCCGTGATCAAACCTCTTTCGAAAGAGTCCCGGGCTCGCTCAAAGTTTCGTTCATACACGTGTAAATTCTGTTTTTCAGTATGTAGCCGATTATCCAGGTAGAGTAGCTCCTGCCAGGTATTATCGAACTGAGTACGAAGCTGCTGCTCTGATTCTTCATAGCGTATCTGCTCCTGACGCAGTGAAGCTTTTGTATTTTGTGAAGCGGTTCGGTTCTTGCCGCCGGTAAAGAGTGGAATTTTCAATGATATTCCTCCCATCACCCCAAGCTGCTCCTGGGTTTCAAATTGTCCGTCACTGGACGTCAAATAGTTATATCCATACTGAGCTGTTGCCGTCAGGGTTGGCATGAAGTTTGACCTTGTTATTTTATGATCAAGCTGAGCCTGTTCAATCCTCCGCTCACGCACATGAAGAGCCGTGTTGTTCTCAAGCATTGAGTTCAACATTTCATCATACACAGGCAACTCTGTTTGATGAAATTCCTCATCAAGTGGAAATAACTCCCTGTTATCCCAACCTATGGCAGTATGAAGATCCCGGTATGCATTCTCATATTTCACTATCAGATCCCGGTACTCGGTGCTATCACTTTTCAGATCAACCAGGGCCTGCAGTAATTGTTGTTCATTAGCCTGTCCATATTCTCTGCGCATTTCGATAATCCGATACCGGTCATGACTCTGTACTAATGCAAGCTCTTTAAGGGTAATGGCCATCTGAAGTGAAACAGCACGTATGTAAGATCTTGTTATTAAAAGTATCGAATTCTCCATCTCGGATTGGTACTGCAGATTTGCCATTACGCTCCCGGCCTGAAGCATTTGATACCTCAAACGCCCCTTCATCCCATCAAAAATTACAAACTGAGCACCTATGCCCGCATTAAAACCGGTTGCAGTAACTCCATCATATAAAATGGTACCGGGGGAAAGACTCTGCCCATCTTCCTGGCGCAGCAGATTTTGAAAAAATGATCCGGGTGTTAATTCAAGGTCCGAATAAGAACCGGTCAGATCACTGTTGATGGATAACGTTGGAAGAAGGCCGGCGTTTCCGCGAGTAGCTGTATTTTCCATTTTATCCTGCTCAATGCGGCTGATTTTCACCTGATGATTGTTCTCCAAAGCCGCCTCTATGGCCTGACTCAAATTTAAAGTATCCTGTGCTTTTGCCAAATCTGTTGCAAACAGCAACAGCATGGCCATAATGATTAATTTCATATTGTACTCCGTTTATGATGTTCTTTAAGCTGTACAGCAGGCTCGATGCTTTCGGGCGATGCTTCATCTTTTCCGGCCAAATGATACAGCCGAAGCTTCAACTGATTCCATATCACCAGAAATGCAGGCGTAAGAGTCAGCGAGATAAACAAGCCGAAAAGCAGCCCGTAGGCTATCGCAATTGCCGGTGGCTGCAGAAATGCCGATGCCAATCCGCCGACAAAAATCATGGGTATCAACCCCGCAACAGTACTGAGTGTTGTCAATAAAATGGGCCTGAAACGTGACTGAACCGCATCTTTTAAAGCATCTTCAAAACTCATATCCAACTTCATGTTGTCGTTGAATGCCGTTATCAACACCAGCATATTATTTATCAGAATACCTACCAGTGCAATCATCCCGATCACTGAAAAGATATTCATAGTCACTCCATGTATCATGTGCCCGATAACTACACCAACAAAAGCAAATGGCAGCGACAGTAGTACGATCACGGTTTGTGAGAACGACTGAAAATTGATGATGATGAGTGCCAGCATCAGCGCGATGATTACCGGAGCAACACGTCTCATCGCCTCTGTAACCTGACCTGCTTCACGATTTTGTCCCTCTATGAAATACCGGACTCCGGGATACGCTGCTCGAATTTGAGGTAACACATTTGTTTCAATATCTGATAGAATGGCGGGAGCCGAGAGAGACGGGGAGGCCAAGTCGGCATCCACACGGATGGTTCTCCTCCCGTTGATTCGGCTCACTTCCAGGCTGGCAGCTGTTGGATATATCTGTGCAATATCGCCGAGGCGATACGTACCATGAGGAGAGTGTATATTGAGGTTAACCAATCCCTCATAGTTCGTCCGGTTGGCCTCGTCAAATCGAATCCAGACGCGCACATCATCCCGGTTTCGTTGTAAATTCTGTACCTCCAGGCCAAAATAGGCATTCCTGATCTGGCTCATCACTTCCTGATGTGTAAGGCCGAGTTGCTCTCCCAACCGATTTAACTCAATATGCAGTTCAGGATTCCCCCGTTGATCCGTATCGGCGACATCGGCCAGGTCATCGCGCTTTGATAGCTCTTCTTTTAACCTGGCAGCTGCTTGCTGAATTTGGCTCAAATCTTCACCGGAAACAGAGATATCCACCGGAAGTCCGCCAAATCGCTGCTCGACCGTTGCCCCTGTAAATCGGACATATCGTGCATCAGGGAATACACCAGAGGCTTCCCGAAATTGATTATTGATCTCATAAGCAGGAATACCGCGCTGCTCTCCTCCCAGCATAACGACTCTGAGATGTCCCTGATGAGAGCCTGGCCCCATTAGCCTTTCAATATTTCGAACCACCTGCTGTTCATCTCTGCGTTCTGCCGTTAACCGTTCATTGACCTGCCAGACAGCCTCTTCAATCTGCATTAATCGAACATTTGTTGTATCTGACGGAGTACCCGGCTCAAGTTCAATCCGGATCAGCTGAATATCATCATCCAGATACGGAAAAAAAGTCAAGGGTAGCGTACCTGTTCTCAGTAGTGCTGCTGAAGCAATAAGTAACATCAGAAATACACCTACATTCAACCACTTCCACCGATATGAAACCAGGTCGATAAAGGGCATAAACCAGCGGTCACGGAATGTGATCAGACTTTGTGTAAAAACTTTCTCGAACCGGGTCTGACGGTTTTCTTTACTCAGAACTTTTGAGTGAGTCATTTTTGCCGGCAATAAGAGAAACGTCACAATAAGAGCGGCAAGAAGTGATGCGATCACTACGAATGACACTTCCGAAAAGAATGCACCCGGTTTACCGGGGAGAAAGAAAAAGATGCTGAATGCAACAGCGGTTGTCATCAGTGAAATTGTCATGGGCGCGGCAACTTCAGCAGCTCCGTCTCTGGCAGCAGCAATCGGCTGTTTACCAAATTCTGCATAGTGGCGATAGATATTTTCCGCTACCACCACCCCCGTATCTACCAGCATACCAAGCACCAGGATGAATCCAAAAATGGAGACAACGTTGATGGTCAGGTCATACCCCATTAATGCAAAGATAAAGGCTCCCAGCAGGGATAAGGGAATGGTGAGTGTCACCCAGAATGCAATCCGTTTATCAAGAAACAGGGTGAGTATCAATACCACTAAAATCAGTCCGACCAGACCATTCTCCCAGAGTGCTGCTGCACGCTCATTTACAAATTCAGAGATGTCTTCCACGATGGTCAGTTCTACGCCAACATGGCTTCTGTTAAACTGATTTGCAAATTCTTTAACATATTCCGCCGTGGCAATCAGATCTTCGCTATTGGTGGTGAGTACCTGTATCACCACAGATTCGTTGCCGTTCAGATAGCGGTTTACAGGCCTGTCTTCAAACGATTCACTCACATCGGCAATATCCTTCAAGAGGATTCGATCACCCATTGCTCCGGTTCGAACAGGTATCTCACTAATCTCCAGCGCCATTTTTTTCTGATTTCTTGCCCGAATCTGCCAGTTTGCCTCATCCAGCTTCAGTTCGCCACCGGTCATATCGATATTTGTTCTTTGTATGGCTACCGCCACTTCCTGAAATGACAGTCCAAAACGTTCCATCTGTGAGTCATTCAGCTCTATAACAATCTCTTCATTTCCGAAACCGAAGAGATTCACATTTGATATCCCTCTTTCAATCATGAATTCATCACGTATCTGCCGGGCGTAATCTTTCTTCTGCTGAAGTGGAATTTCACCTGTTAGTGCAATCGAAATTGTAGGGTTAAGCATCTCCTGTTTGTACACGACGGGACGATCCATCCGGTCCGGAAAATCACTGATTCGATTAACCGCGTTTTCTACTTCTACGAGAAGTTCATTAATGTCTGCGCCTTCAATAAGTTCAACGGTTATTCGGCCACTGTTTTCTCTTGCTTTTGAGGTAAATCGATTCATCCCGGTGATTCCCCTCAGATTCTCTTCAATGCGCACAATGGCACTTTCCTCAATTTCAAGCGGTGAGGCACCACGGTAGATTACATCCACATAAATTTCTTTCGGGTTTTCCGAGGGATCAAGCGTGTAGCGTACCTGACTAAAACTGATTACTCCCACCAGAATCGTTAGTAACAGTCCCAAATTCACCATGGTGGGGTATCGAACAAAAAATTGAATTAATTTCTTCATTTAAGTTCCTCCCTAATCATTTGCCCCGACATCGCCCGCCCGGCATCGCGTATAATGCTGACCTCACCTCTAAGGCCGGTAACTCTCACGGTTTGGTGTCCAACATCCACAACCCTGACCGGCACCTGTCTGATTACACCATCCACTGCAGCGTAAACGTAGCCATTCCGCAAGAGCGCCGTTTTGGGTATCTCTGTAATTTCTACCGGCTCACCTGACTCCATTGAACCCTCAAGGTACACACCCTCTCGGATACCATTTCCTTTCACCTCAAGGTAGATCTCTACTGTTTGTGACCGGACATCAACCGTTGGATTTATTCGGACGACGCTGGCCGTCCAGGTGCCGGAACGTTGCTCATCCGTAAGATCGACAGTGTCACCGATTTCTATATATGTCAAATTGTTCTGCCGTACAGAAGCTGTCATCAACAAACGGTCCGGATCCACAAAGGTGCCTGCATGAAACTGCGGCCCCACACTTTGCCCCGGTTCTGCCCTTACGGCTGATAAGACTCCGGAAAAAGGTGCCCTGACAGTAAATTTGTCCAGTCGATCTTCAGCGCTTTTAATCTGATAGTAACGGTCGTACAGTCCTCTTGAAGTCAGAAATCTCTCCAGGGCAGCATGATCAAAATCAGGTATCGCCGTCAATGATTCTTCCGGATGCAATGATTCATACCACCTTTCAAATTGATTCATACGTTCCGGGTAATCAAGCCTGATATCCGGTAAAAGAGATGCAGCCAACGTCTGAAAACCACTGCGTGCAGAATAGAGTTGAAGACGAGCCTCTCTGTCATCAATTTTAAATATCACCTCACCTTTATCAAATTCGATACCCTCACGAAACGGTTTATTGCCGGCAACAACTTTACCCTGTACCTCCGGAAACAGCTCAATACGGTTATCTGCCTGAACCCTACCCTGTATATCCAATGCTGTCTGTACTGAGGCAGCCTGAACAGTTATCGTCTCCGGTTCCTGTTGAAATATAGTATCTGCCGTTTCTTCGATATGGCTATCATCACCATTCTGTAACTGATACAGTATGATACCGCCGGTGACAAAAATCATTACATGGATAGCAGCAGTTAAAATGACAAATCGTATACTCTTTTTACTCTTTTTCATTTTTGTCTCGTTTTTGTTGTGTTACTCTTGTTTGAAATACCCTCGATTTTTTCTTTCAATATTTGATTTCCGTAATCTGAAAATGGCTCTGTGGTTATGTGAATTATTTCACCGTTTTTGTCGACCACCCAAGCCGTTATTGTATATGCCTCATCATAAACTTTTCCTGTAATTTCACCGTCTGTATCCCGTATAACCTGAAAAGGTTTATTACTCAATTTGGAACGAAATATTCTGTTCACCAGCGGCCCGGATCGGATAGGCTCAACGACAAGTACGCTGTTGATGGATCCCTTTTTTTGTTCGCTCAGGCTGTCAAAAAAATGGGTGACATGATCCAAAAACATCTCTGCCTCATTTCGTGATTCTGTTTTGGGCAGAAAAAAGAGAACAAGCGGTTTTTCTTCCGGTGGGTCAAACGTTACCCGGTCTCCATGCTGATCTTCTCCTTTCAGATGCAAGACCATTCCACTGTGCTTCTCAAAACTGATTGTCTGACCTGTCACATTTTTAAAGCTGAAGGCTGCTATCAGCAACCCAGTAAGTAGAATTATCTTCATTGCATAAATAATTAACTTAAATACGGAACCACCGTTAAACGCTTCAGAATGTTAAATGAGAGAATACAAGAGTACGGCCATGCTACTCAATTCTATCCGCTCTCTCTGGAGCTATACTTATATTACACCCTTTAACCTTATTATTCAACCATATGGTTTAACTAAATATTTATCTCCGATCCTGTGTTATAATCGCATTTAACCCATTGATTATCAGTTATATGTAAATATGAAATTAATTTATGTTTTACGCTCAGTTTCTAGAAGATTAACCACTAAATTTAACCATACGGTTAGATTTTGTGCGTAAAAATTGTATTTTAAGAATAACTTGTTCAGTTCATTCAACCATAAATCACAGGTGAAGAGATGCAAAACGAAGAACAGTCTTCAACGGAAGTAAAAATTTTTGAAGCCGCACGCGAAGTATTTCAGAGCAAAGGGCTTGAAGGTGCAAGAATGCAGGAGATTGCAGATAAGGCTGAGATTAACAAATCGATGCTTCACTACTATTATCGATCCAAAGAGAAACTTTTTGAAAAGGTTTATCAGCTATCGATCATTAAATTGATCCCGCAAATTGCAGGTTTGTTAAATGAAGATTTGCCACTCGAGGCTAAACTTCGAAATTTTGCAATAAAGTATCTGGAATTGATCAAACTCAATCCGGATATCCCCCTTTTCGTTCTGCATGAGATGAACAAGAATCCCGGCAGATTGAAGACCTTCATGCTCAATGAAGTTGGAAAAAAAATTCAACCTTTCCTGAATCAGATTCAGGAAGAGAGAGAAAAAGGAAATACAGTTGATCTGCCGGTAGAACAGATAATGGTAAATATCATATCTCTGCTCATTTTTCCTTTTATTGGGAGACAGGTATTACAGGTTATCCTGAACATAGATGATTCCGAATTTGATCAATTTATAGAAGAAAGAATCAAATATCTGCCGGATTATTTGGTAAAAATAACTTTAGATAAGAATTCTCTATGACTTAAATATTGGAATGGTGTTTCTCAAGCAGTTTTTAGATAGAATGGGCCTGAAAGACCAAGTCAATCGTTGCCAGGCATTGCCGCAGCCGGGATCGAATCGTGGCTATAGCCCATTGGTGATTTTAGAATCGTTTATCTGTAGTATATGGTGTGGTGCAAATCGAGAAGGGAGACGGGAGACGGGGGACCGATGACCGAGGTACCAACAGGCGTTTTTTGGCAAATTCACCCAATCGCTGAACCAGCAGGTAGCGGATCATTTTTACCGGTGGATAGCCCACACAGCCGCAGAAACCCCTCTTGCGGCTTTTTTTATGCCTTATAGGACGATTCACGGCCGGATACGCACATCAAAG